>CAXMTB010000108.1:0-10964 GCA_964195835.1 uncultured Nitrospinaceae bacterium
ATTATAGACTTCGCCAGTCATCTCTACGGATGAAAATCCTAAATCAACCACGCTGACACCATCAACTTTAAAGGCATACTCTTTGCCATCGTAATTTAACTTACCGTTGCCCCAAGTAACCCCAACGCCAATAGCTACGGATTTGGATTTAATATAGATGGTTCCGGATGGCTTTTTTTCTTCTGCCCATGTCGAACCAGCCAAAATTAAACATAATACCATTATCAAACAACTGAACAAAAAATGTCTTCGCATGTTAATCTCCTTTTAATGTATTTTTTTCACAAATTATAAAAAAATATACGTTTGTCGAAATTGTCTTTGATATTGGTTCTTTACGCCTTAGCCTTTATCACCTCCTTATTTCAGTACCATTTAAAACTTTCTGAACTTTTAAAAAAATTGAGTTTATAGCAGGTTTTTCTATTAGACAATCATTTTTTTGGCCATTTTTTTAAAAAAATCAAATTGAAGGTTACGTGCCGATACATTCAATTACCGAATAGTGAAGATTTCGAACCGAAATAAATAGTTGTGTTTTCTTGCCAATATTTGGGCTGCAGACAATTTAGCGGACATTGTGATATCTTTAGTGTTAGGCATTTATTCGACTTGGTAAAAGGTATTAACTCTCCACTTCAGGATATCTTGATAAAACGATCCTATAATAAAATTAGAACTTTTATAAGACCATGGATTGTATTTTTTGTTAAACATTGCCCCCTTAAGGCAATTCATCAATCCATGAGCCGCCGGAAAGCCACTTTTCACCCATTTCTTTTAATTGGCCATTACCTTGAAGAATGTTCATAAAATTCTGTACCCAGTTGATCAGCAGCGTATCTTCGGCCATGGCGATGCCCAGTGGTTCAAAGGTAAGGGGCGACCTCCCCGATATCAGTCCTTTATCTTGATAGCGGTATGCCGTCAGTGAACAAAAGTAATAATCAGCTACAATGACATCGATCTTACCTTTGAGAAGAAGATCAATTGCCTCTTCGTAGGAATTGGTAAGAATCAATTTTGCCTTGGATATTAATGTTTCGGCAAATTTCTGACTGGTCGAATCTTTCAGAGTGGCAACAGTAACTTCCGGTGTATCCAGTCCCCTTGCCTCTTGCAAGGCAGCATATTTTTCGGCTACGGCCAAGATTCCCTTTCCAGAAACATAATACGGACCCACGAACGCCACCTTTTGGTTGCGTCTCGGGGTTATGGTCATGCCCGACAGGATTATGTCTACCTGGTTTGCTTCGAGAGATGGAAGAAGCTTGGCAAAGGGCATTGAAACAAATTTTACTTTAACTCCCAGTGCATCGGCCATTGCCTTCGCAATATCAACATCCAGTCCGATGAGTTTACCTTTTTTAGTGGTGGCTGTCATAGGCGGCTGTGCGCCACTTGTGCCAACCAACAACTCCCCTTTCTTCACAATACGATCCATGGCAGGACCCGCTGAGGCAGTCATGGCAAAAATTAGAGACAGTGCAGATAATAAAGCAACGAAAACGAATGTTTTTTTCATCGAAATTCTCCTGTTTGGACTTTAAAAGGTTAATGCTATAATGTATCTCATCTGGATTTTAAAAATGAATAACATGAAGATTGTGTGATATTCAAACAATATTCCTTTCGTAAGAAATAAAGGGGAACTTTGTATCTTGTGGTTTGTCCTCTCAAATTATAATTCCATGTGGCTTGCCAGTATAGCAAACATTCACAACAAAAACTCATATACAGATATCATATTCTTCTGTGTCAGACCAGCTTGTTGGTCGGATCGCCTTCTTCAACCATTAATCTGAGAATCTCTCTTTCATCGTCGAGTGGAAGCCGACCTGTTAAAGAGGCGTAGCATACGTGATCATTGGTTTCGTTGGTGAAAATTGCTTCGGCTTCTGACCGACCGGAGTCCTCTATTTTAGTGATTGTGATCGTGCAAGTGATCGTGTCGCCGAAATAGACAGGCTTGATGAACTTAAAGTTCATTCCCGTAGCGAGCCAACCCACCTGGCCACCAAACTCACAAATCATTGATCCGACTATTAAGCCATGACAAATGAGTCCTTTGAACCCTTTAGCTTCAACCCAACGGAAATCATAGTGGACTGGGTTGTAATCTCGGGTGATGTCACCAAAGTACTCAGTTTCCTCCTGAGTGAATGTTCGCGAGTATTTAAACGAATCATTCACTTTCAGGCCTTCTATAGCTCGTTGACGTATAAGATTTGGCATGAATCTATCCTCCGATTGGGCAAGCACTATGAGTTTCAGAACTTAATGAATTGTCAGAAAAGTACCTTAAAAAAGCAAAAAAGGCAAACCCCGAAAATGGATTTGCCCTTATTGAAAAACGATATCACAAGAACTTCGACTATCTGAAACTGAAGCTGGTCTGTTAAATTTTAAAGCAGAATTATTATAAATTAAGGATAGACTAACTCTTTGGATCACATATAACCATGTCGTGAGCCAGCGCATCTGACAATGGATTCCAGCTTGTCGTTACGATAACATGCCATTATGGGGATTGAACGTTCATCGGACGTTCTTTTCAATTCGCGGAGATACTCTACGGTAGCCTCAATAACATCTTTTTCCAGTTGAAAACGGACTGCAAACTCCTCAATTGAAAACTTTCCCCAGTCTTTCATGATCTCTTCAACTTGCTCAACCGTAGGTAGTTTTTTGCTTTTAATGTCAGTCATATTTTACACCTTCTAATCATTAAAAGTACAGATAACTTGCCAAACGCACAAGCTGAAACCGATTCTTGTTTTATGCATATATCATCAAAACGAAAAGAGCAAACCTCCCAAAAATGAATTATTAATTTTGACATTAAATTAGACAGAATCAATCTATAAACTCGGAAACAGCACTGTGCTTTTTTTTGAGCTTTTGAATGAGCGATTCGTAATGACGCATCTTCAGAAATGACCGAACCACGAGAAACGATCCTAAAATGATTAAAATGGCATTCATTACCATCAAAGGGATAAACATGTTCATGACATGGAAGATGTCGTAATATTTTGACGTGGCAATCAGTAAGCTTAGAGCCGACATGGGTAAAACAAGCACTGCGATACCTGTGCGCATTACCGAAAGAGATGTTCTTTTTTCAGCTAAAAGGAGTTGTACTTCATTTATAACGATTGATTCTAAGCTTTTCTTGTTGTCTTTCATAAGATCACTGTTTTTTATTCAATCTACCATTGCGATAAGATCGTTATTTTTTAAGGGAAACAGAATATTATGATAACCTCGTTAACATTGTGTTTATAAAAATATGTGATTTCTTGCCAAAAGCACAGGTTCAAGCATTTCAACTTCCAGTACATATATCCTATTTCTTACAAAATTGCAAAAAAGGCAAATCCGATGAAATGGATTTGCCTCTATCAAAAACGATATCACAGGTTCTGACCCCACTGTTAAGATGTTGGATACATTGCAGTAACATGCAATCAGTACCATGACATATACGTTGGAGATATCTGTAATGGGGCACTTCAGCCGTAGCGATTATCTATCGGCTGCAAGAGCATGGTTAGCTGAGCTTGACGGCTGTTCCGTACACTAACAATTCAGCTGCACTGCCAACAACACTCGTAGTCATATAGCGAACATTGATGATTGCATCGGCTCCCATTTCAGCAGCCTTAGCTGTCATCCTCTCAGTAGCAGTTGACCGAGCGCTTCCCATCATCTCCGTGTATTCAGTCAATTCACCACCAAGAATCAGCCTGATTATGGCGGATAGATCTTTGCCAAGCCATATTGCAAATACCGTGTGTCCCTGGACCAGACCGAGAATATCAGTGATTTCTCGACCGGGCAGTACATCGGAGTTCAACAGCAAAACCGTACGATCAGACTCAGTAGCTAACGGCTCTTCTACTGGTGCCGTTAGTACCATTTGTTCGAGAGCTAATGTCGCCAACACCAAAAGGATACCCCCCAAAAGGCAGAAAACCGCTATCTTCAGCCACCAGGGAACGACCGGATCATCGGCAACCATTACGTGCCATGGTATCCCAGCAAATACTGCGGTAAAAAGCCCGACCACGAATGCCAATGAGCCAATATGTCGAAGTATTTTCATGGCTTCTCCTTTTTGGCCATCATAAACGAAATTTCAGCTAACAACTGATTATAAGGATCTGGATATCATCACCTATGTAATGTTATCCGTCATTAAATGCTATGTGTTATCGTATTCAAAAGCTAAATACCGCTAAAGTTCAGATACATTGAGAGTATCTTATAATAATCGGACTTGTCAAAACCTTTGATCTATTGCAAGCAAGGAACTATCTGATTTGGGATATTTTTTAACGATATGTTTTGGGTATCACATTAACTCAGAAGGTTGATAGTCGTACATCATTGCAGATATCTGGTGTTTCAAAAGAAAACCTTTATCCAAAATTGTTTATTCAAGTGGAAAAGGAAGAAGTGATTAATTGAAAATGGGTGGGCAGAAAATTAACAAATGAATATTTAATCCGTTCCTGCAGCCCTTTAATGCTGTTATAAGTATCAAGAACAGGATAGCTTAAGGGAATCGTCAGTCAGTCCTAATTCCGTATTGATATTAATAAAGCGAGGATTCAGGGTTGTGGAAACTGAAATCAATTAGATGTCGGTCCTCCACAAGACTTTGGAATGCAACCCCAGATGTTTTAAGTGTCCCTGCGACGATCGCATGCAGAAAAAACTCCGAGAAAGAATCAAAGCCACATAATTTTACAAAGTTGAATACCCCCGTATTATCCTAACATTTAATTGTTACTCCTTATTTTTTGAGAATCCTTGTATACGTCCGTTTATCAATTATGGGTTGATAAATTTCAATAAAATCTTTTTGGTAGTGGAAATCTTCATGTTCAAATTTGGTTTGACCTTTGATAGCAACATGGTGAATGACGATAAGTTCCTCGGAACCATGTGCCCCTTGAAAGAGATTCATACCTGAAGGGGCCCACACGCCTGATCCGCCCCAAAATTCATAATCACCTTTTTTTTGTTTTCCGACAGCATTACACGCAATAATCCAGATTTGATTGAATGCCGCCTGGCCAGAGGCCATTAAATCCCAAATAAATCCATAATAATGGTCATTTTTTACGTTCATTGTTGAATATTTCCTTGTTGACGTCCCTCTCCAGCTTGCCAGCTCGATAATAGCATCCACCTGGTCAAACATTGTGTACTCCTGATATAATTGGACAAAACACATATCATAACAGGTTGTAAAACCAAATCTTCCCCATTTCGTATCAAGAACTAGACTGTCGTTCTTTCCGGATGTTGTAAATATTTTTTCAATACCGGGTAAAAATGTTTTATCATAGATATATGATTGTTCGTTTTTGGGGGAGTTTAATTGAGTCACATCAAAATCTTTTTGAATAACAAATGTGGAATTCAAAAATTCGCCGTCGGGTTTATCAGGATTGAGTCGTATGTTATTGAAGATGATAAAATTCAAATCATCATCCAACTTGGATTTAACTTGAGCCAACCATTCCAATTGATTGTTCGTTAAACCTTCTCGCATATAACTCCAGCATTCAGTCGAGTCCTCCCAGAAATAACCGGTCAGAGAGAATTCGGGAAATAAAATCATGTTAACCTTGTATTTTTTAAATTCATCAATGATATCTAATATTTTATGCTTGTTTTTCTCAATACTTGCATTTCCTGTCGCTGAGACATGGTTTTGAATATTTGCAATTCCTATTGAAATTTTACTTGGGTCATGAGAATACCAGCTTTCGCTAACCTTGATATGAGCTTTTTCAGTAACTTTCACTTCGGAACGATCAGGCTGTTCACACCCGACAAGGGAAAAAAACAAAATAAAATTCAGAATAATAAAGATTTTCTTTTGGATTGCCTTCCTGCTCTTATCTCCTATATTGGTAGTTATCATCGCTTTCTCCTGAAATAACATGATTAACATATTTATGTTTTACCGTTTTCCAGCAAATCTTTAAAGCCCGCTGTTTCTTTGAGTTCGAAAGGATTGGCTTTCATTTCTATGCCTGCTTCCGAAAGTCGCTTCCAAATAGAGTTCCAAACCTCGCTTCGTATACGATAACGTTTGTGATAATCGTCAACAGACCACCAGGGCCAGTATTTCATCATGGTCATTTGTTCAAAAACTTCCAGCCCTGACAAAATGGTGCCTTTATCTTGATCTTGCAAAATCGTTTTGCAGTCTCCAAGCGCCAGGTTCATGAGTTCAATGACTTTTTCAGGAGGATGTTCTGGCGATACGTAAACATCAATGTAATCTCCAATGGGAATCGACTTGGTGTAATTCTGAATCGATAACTCTGCAACTTGACTGTTCGGCACATTCATGTTGTAATTAAATGTATCCAGCAGTCTGGTTGTACGCCAGGTCATTTCGACAACTTTGGCTACCGGTAAAGACCCTATTTTGATAATATCCCCGAGGGTAAAGGGCCGTTCGATAAATATCATGATGCCGCCCAGAATATTGGCAAGAGAATCTTTTGCGGCCATGGCCACTGCTAAACCGCCGATTCCGAGGCCGGCCAGAATGGTACCGATATTAAATCCTAACGTGCTCAAGGCCATAACAATGGCAATCATCCATACGGAAAATTTTAAAATAGTTCTGAAGAAGGATAGAATAAACCGGGTGTTTGGATTTATTTCAATCTCCGATTTTTGATACCGGTCCACGAGTGTGTTGGTCAGACGTGAGAAGAACACTGGAATCAGTAAAATAATTGCCAGTTTGATCAATACTCGAAATACTTCCTGGCTGCGTAATTCGTAACGTTCTGAGCGCAACATGCCAATTTCACCTTTTAAAAAACGTGGCTTGTCAATCTCGGCTTTGGATTTCTCATCAGTCGCAATCTTCATATATTCATCCTGCGAATGCCCGGTGATAAATTGAATTCTGCGGTGAATAGCTGAATCTTTGGCATTTATCACTCCGAGTTTGTCGAGTCCCTTACCGATTTCAACATCAACACCTGGTGATGAAAGTCTTTGTTCGATAAGATTTATCCATTTGTTAGCAGTTTCGATTTGAACATGTAGGTCAAAAAGAAAATCCGTTGCCGATTCAATTAACTCAACTTTGTACTTTTCCGGAACCGTTACCGGTGTTGAAAGGCGACGTCCGGTTTTAACCTCAAAATTATTTAAAATTTCTTCGGCCTTTTTGGGTCTGAATTGAGCCTCAATTTTTACCCATTCGTCTTCTTTTTCATTTTTTAGTTGTTCATTTTCTTTCCGTAAAATGACCAACATATTTGAAATGATATTTTTTTCCTCTTCTGTAAGCCGGATAAACTTCTCGGTTTTGCTCTTTTGTGTTTTCAAATTTTCCTGCTTCATCTCCCATTCCGTCAGGTCGATATAATAAGCTTGAAGCAACGTACTCAAATTTTTAGCGCGTTCGGACGGAACAAATCCAAGAAGACTTTCGGCGATGTTATCTTCAGATTCCATGCGGCGCAATGCTTTCTGTTCCAATGTTTTTCGCTTGGTTTCGGAAAGTTTCGCCCTTTTACGATTAAAGTCATGTTCAAGGTTTTTCAATTCGCTCAGAATATCCACCCGTTTGTTAACCGAGCTCTGACTTTCGCTTAACAGCGCCTTGAGCTGATTGTATTTTTCACTCCTGCGACTGAGTCTTTCAACGTGTTCCCGAAAAATCGTTTCAAGACTCAGCAAGTCGGATATATTCGATTCAAGCTGATCGATCAGATCCCCTTTTAAAGCCTCGGTTATTCCCTCTGGAATTTGGTCGTCGCTCAACTGCCTGCTTCCCAAGCGCTTTTTTAGCTCTTTGGCTTCGGCGTTGTGTTCAAGAACCAGCTTTCTGGTTTCAGACAAAATTTCTTGAAATTTTTTAAACTGTTGTTGCAGAGAATTTAATAGGGCCAATTGTTCCGTACGATACTTTTCCTGATTGTCAGAAATTCCGGCCCGGATTGACAACAGATTTTGATACCTTTCTATTGTGGTGGCTAAATCATCTTCGGCTGAGTCTTGACTACTATGTTGTTTCTGTTCGAAATCATCAGAATCATTTGTCTCTGTTGGAACCCGGACTTTCTCAACCGGCAAATCCAATCCTGAAAGCTTATAAAGGTTTTCAACAATCTGTTTTTTTTCAAGAAGGGTTTCCCGGTGAGCCGAGCGTAATAAAGGATCCTTTAAAGATTCCAGGCGCTGTTTGGCTGTTTTAAAATCGTCGTAGGATTTGCTGAATGCTTCACGACGTTTTTTCAGCTCAAGCCGATTTTGCTGTATTTTTTCTGCATTCTTCTGAAATAAAAGGATAATATGTTCGTCTGACAGATTCTTGAGTTCCTGCTGCCGCTGTTTCGTCTGCAAAGTAGCCTCATAAATCTTTTTATAGGTTGCCGCTTTGTCTTTGAGTTTTTCCCGGGCGGTTTTAGATTCTTGTATCTGTTTGTCATAAAGTCCCATCTGAGCTTTGGCTTGCTGCATGTCATCCAAGGTGTTGGATAAATCGGTCGAAACAGTGTTGCGGGCAGCTATGATTTCTTGTGAGCTGCTGCCTTCGGGAATAAGGTCCAATGAAATCTTATTTTCACTGGCCAAACGTTCAAGGATTCTGGCAATCACCTGCATTTTAAAAAGGTGATCACTTAATACTGTCACTTCAGCTCTTAGGGATTCACCTTGTTTAATAAGGGATTTGAGCCTTGAGCGAAGCGCTCTGAGTTTCTCGATACGCGTGTCATTATAGACCACCGTTTTTTCTGCAACTCCGACAACCTTCAGTGCTTCTTCTGTATGAATGATTTTTGTTTCCGCTTCTTCGAGCGCCGAAAGCTTTTCAAGTTCATTTTGCATCTGGGTGATATGTGTCTGAATCCTGTTGAATTGATCCTTTGCCCGATGATACATCCGGTCGAACCATGCGCGTTCTTTTTGCAATTTGGTTAGATACTCAGCCAATCTCATCGGGGGCTGATCAGAATATTCTTGTTTCAGCTCTAATGCTTTAAGTGCCTTGGCATATTCTTCCTGAACCGAAAAATAATAAGCTTCGGATGCTATGACCGCCTTTTTGCCTTCTTGAATACGCTTAGAGATAATTTTAGCTTCTTTTAAACTCGCTTTTTCTATCATTTTCAAAGCGTTTTGCTTAGCACGAAGCTCCTGGTTTTGAATGTTTATCTGTTTGACGTTAAACTGTTCTGGAACTTGATCATCTCTAAAAGTACCGTCCTTGATACGAAGTTCGATTTCAAATAAAAACAGATTCAACTTTTCAAGTGCACGATGAAAATGATTGGCAGCCAATTTTACGGCGTCTATTTGAGAAAGTTTTTTCTCCCATAGAGATTTTTCTTTCTCCAGCAATTCAAGCCGTTGTTTAAATGCATCGAGTCTGATTTTGGAATGGTTTATAGCCATCTTGGCAGCTTCAACCGCAAACATATGTTTTGGAGGTGTTGCAGGTTCTTCTTTAGGAATATTCAAAGACTTCGTTTCGCGTACTGCCTGCTGAAGAAGGTTGCTACATGTTGATAATTTCCGCAATTGCGCCAGGTATTTGTTAGATGCTTCATCAAAGATCGTCCGGGCCTGTTCAATCAATTCATCGTTGCTTAATTCAGACAGCTGGCGTATCTGGGAATTTTTGTTATTTGTTTCAATATCTCCGGATGTTGCCAACATAGGAATTAGCAATGTAACCATTACGATCCATAGAATTGCCGAAAACCCTTTGGCTATAATGTTATAGGGGAACAGATGTGAACATGCCTGTCTGAAAATCGTCGCCTTTTGCATTTATCTATCCTGGTTTTGGTTTTTAATTAAAAGCAAGATTATAATTAGAAATGAAAATGTACAGCCGCAATTTAAAACAAATTCTGTTATTAAGTCAAATATGTTATCTGAATAATGAATCACAAACTTATCATTATCTGTGCCTTTGATCGATAAGTTTTCTAAAGAGAGATATGCATATAAAAGCTTTGTCTACGTAACGATCGATCTGGCCAACGGAAGTACCCTGAATCACGATGATAATGACAAATCAGTAAAAACTGTGATGCAAGAAGTCCAAATATCACTGATCTTTGAGTCGAGTGGACCGAGGGAACCTCCCCCACAGTCTCTCACGCAACCGGACGTGAACCTCTCGGTTCATCCGGCTCCTATCGACCAGCCGATTGTCGTACCAGTCGCCAGTGCGCAAACAAGTAAGACTTCTGTTTCGCAATGCGCCCAAGCCAGTAAAAGGCCCTGCGTCTGCGACGGCGCAACTTTTTGTATTTCCGCATGGCCCATCGTTGCAATGCGCCATTGAGTTGATTTAAGATTGGGTAAAGCTCCGACTTGTAAAACTTTCCGTAATAATTAATCCAGCCTCGAATCACAGAATTAAACATACAGGCCAGATCATTAATAGACTTGTCGGTCATGCGGTGGATTCGCCAACTTCTGATTGTTCTCCGCATTGACTTAGCCGCCTCTGTGCTAACAGCTGGCAGAAAACTCACAAAGAATTCTCCATAACGATTTTTCGATAGCCGGGGTTGAAACCTATAACCCAGGAAATCGAATTTTTCGTTTGGATAACTCCCTTGCCTGCTTGAATCCTTACAGTAGACAATCTTCGTCTTCTCAGGATGAAGCTCCAGCCGACACTGATTGAGGCGCTCCTCGATGACAGTCTTTATCCTTCTGGCTTGCTCCTCGTTTCTGCAATGCACCACGATGTCGTCGGCATAACGTTCAAACGGTATGTTACCGTAGTTGCGCCTCATCCATTCGTCAAATGCATAGTGCAAAAACAGATTGGCCAGAAGCGGACTGATCACCGAACCTTGCGGTGAGCCTTTCTCACGGCTGACAAGTGTGCCATCCGCTACCTGCACCGGAGCTATTAACCACCGCTCAATATAGAGCAACAGCCATTTGCT
>CAXMTB010000109.1:0-10956 GCA_964195835.1 uncultured Nitrospinaceae bacterium
GGTCACGCCCCACTCTCAAACCTCTATGAGTCCCTGGTCTTTTTTGCGTGGACCATTGCCGTTGTTTATCTGGTTATTGAGAAAAAATACGAAAACCGCATCATCGGTGCATTCACGATGCCACTTGCTTTTTTGGCGATGGCGTATGCCTCGATGTCCCCAAATATCAGTGATCGAATACAGCCGCTGCTGCCGGCATTGAAAAGCAGCTGGCTGATTGCCCATGTTATAGCGTGTTTTATCGGGTACGCCGCCTTTGCCATTGCTTTTGGCATCAGCTGGATGTATCTTTTCAAGCAAAGGGATACCGAGGGCAAAAGCAATTTACTTGCACACTTCCCGAACACCAAAATTCTGGAAGAACTGAACCATCAAATGATAATGTTCGGGTTTCTATTTTTGACGACCGGCATCATAACCGGAGCGGTCTGGGCTAATTCAGCCTGGGGCCGTTACTGGGGCTGGGATCCCAAAGAAACCTGGTCCCTGATTACTTGGTTCATTTATGCGACATTGCTGCATGCCCGGATGATGAGAGGCTGGGGTGGCAAACGCATTGCCTATCTTTCCATCATTGGATTTGTTGCTGTACTCTTTACATATTTCGGAGTAAATTATCTGCCTGGTTTACATAGCTATGGAGTATCATGATGGACGATGGTTATCGGTACCAATCAATCTCGGATTCTTAATGGACGCAACCAAAATTTAAAAAATTTATTCTCAGCAAATTATAGAATTTAAGAAGTTTGGAAATTCGGAGACAGGTGCCGGCAGTGATGAGGTCGTCGGTTTGGTCTCAATCAGCTCCAGCAGAAATTACAAGGGGTTCGCTAAATTAGCGGCCCCTTTTTTGATGGAATTATCATGACCGGATACAGAGGGGGTGCAAGTGGGTGCAGTTTTAGATTCTAATCAACTTCAGATTTGTTAGATTCTGGTATCCAGGGTTTTTCCGCCCGGAACGACCTAAAACGCCTTTCCATTATTTGATATCATTCCACGCTACCTCGAGAGCCGGGATTTCCGCCACACGGCAAAGGCGGACAAGTCCGCCTCGCTCCAACCCCGATGAATCGGGATCTACACTGCGTTCCGACAAGCAGCGGGGGAATTCAAATTTAAAAAAACTGAGTTTCGCATCAAATTTCCTTTCTGTAAATTCATTTTACATATGCAACGCTACAATATATTTAACTATTTAATATAATTACAGCTTTAAATCAAACCTCTAAAGTTTTCCTGCCTTTGTACCGATAAGAATTCAAATTGTTGTTGTTAAAAAATAAACCTCTCAAAAAACCTAACCAAGAAAGTTGAAATCCCTCATGATAAAAAAAATAAAAGGGATGCCAAAAGCCGTGCGAATACCGATATCGCTTTTTGTGCTGGCAGTCCTGACAACTTTCACTCTATCCGGGTCCGGTTAAGCATTTCACGAGGGCGGCGTGGATAATTGTCAAGGCTGCCACGTTTTACACCAATCTCAAGGCGACCAGAATCAGGATAGATATAACAGTACAAGTCCCGGAGAGTTAAAGGGTTTAGATTCAAGCTCTACCTGCCTGAGATGCCATGCGGAGAAAGGCAAGTTTTACAACGTTTGCAGCAACGACGGATCAACATACAGTGCCGGAGGAGATTTTTACTGGCTGAAAAAGACGTTTACCTGGACTGAAGACGGCAAGGAATATCGGAGTTTGGGTGACAGTCATGGTCACAATGTTGTTGCAATCGAATATGGGTTGAATCAAGAAAATACGCTGAATTCAGCCCCGGGCGGTATGTATTCTTCCTCAGCACTCGGATGTACCAGTTGTCATGACCCTCACAGCAGGATGAACAAGGACGACCGAGCAGGTGAAATTCCGGCCTTCTATCCTAATGGTGATGACTTCACTATGGAAACCATTATTGGCAGCTACAGGCTGCTGGGAGGAATAGGTTATTCCGGCGGTTCTCAGTCAAGCGGCGTCACCTTCAAACATTCCGCTCCGGTTGCCGCAGCCGATTCACAAAATTGGACTGAAACCGACTCCAATCATACGGCATATGCCTCTGGGATGTCGGAGTGGTGCAGTAACTGCCATCCTGATTTTTTATCCGGAAAAAGTAAGCACCCTGCAGGAAACAATGCAACGCTAACCAGCACCATTATTTTCAATTACAATTCTTACGTGAAGACCGGTGACATCGCCGGAACTCAAGCTACTGCCTACCTGGCGCTGGTGCCATTTGAGTTGGGCACTGTAGATATATGGTCTCTCGATCCTTCAAGCACCTCAGGTCCGAATTATGGAGCAAATGTGATGTGTCTGACATGCCACAGAGCACACGCCTCGGCATTCCAAGATAGCGGCAGGTGGGATTTTGGGACCACCTTCATCGCTGACTCTCACCCCAAGCCTGGTGATGGGGGTGCTGCAGGAAATGATGGGCGGAACAGCTATTACGGTAGGGATATGGTTTCCGAATTCGGATTACACCAAAAACAGTTTTGCAATAAATGCCATTTATTGGACTAACTTTGATCCATCAACTGTATTTGTATTCTCTGCATGGTCCGCAAATAAAATTTAGAGCCCTTACTGTGAAAAAGTATTAAGAGACATCCTTAGCCCTTCCCAGAAAATTTTTCATTGGGCATAACTATACTACAAATTCTACACCAATGTCGCATATCCAGCTTGCACGCTTTACATTCATTGACGGTTTTAATATAGTTTCGGGTCCATATTTTTGACCTTTTCAGAATCCTCATAACTTTTTCATAATCTCATACCTCATATGGATGGATAATAAAATGGATCGTTTTTTCAGACAACACCGGCGATGTGAGCCTTGTAAATGAACGCCTCAATTGCATGAAATTTCCAGATTAACGCTTGAGCAAGATTATCGTAAATAGCATCGTGTCAGACACGACTTCAATATTTTTTCTTGACATCGAATCGCCGTTGTTGTACTACAATGTATCATAACCAAGCGGTAATTGCCATGATAACGAAAGGTCCAACCATATTGAATGTTTACAGCATGATGTCCATGATGCCCACCCGAGGTGCGCCCATGGATTGATCATTTGGGATTTTCGATCAATAAAGCCGTGGATGCTAAAAAACCCACGGCTTTTTTATTTGCGGCCCTACAAACCAATAAAACAAAACTATCGACGATTAAGAAGGAACCATCGAATGTTTTTACCGCCCTTTACATCAAACATCCACTTTATCACCACGCATATCCGGCTCTTCCTATGGATAATGTCGGGGCTCCTTTTGGAGCCGGTTCATCGAAACTTAACTTGCCGTCGTTATGTATAGTATTTCTCAAAACAACTTTCGTTTTAAAGTAATCGTAACATTTTTTTGAAAATGGTTATCAACCACACTTAAAGGAGATATATCCATGGCCAGAACCATAGAAGAAATCAATGCCAAAATCCGATCCGGAAAGGTGGTGGTGTTCACCGCCGAAGAGATTATCGATGTGGTCCAAGAAAAAGGGATCAAACAGGCTGTTCGTGAAGTGGATGTCGTTACCACCGGAACCTTTAGCCCCATGTGTTCTTCGGGCGCTTTTTTCAACGTAAAACAGCCAAAAGAAAAAATGAAGCTCGGCGGCGGATTCGCCACGTTGAACGGCGTGCCGGCTTATGCCGGTCTGGCAGCGGCTGACATCTACATAGGGGCAACGGCAATTCCCGACGGCGATCCTCGCAACAGCAACGGCCGTCCCGGGAAGTACCGGTATGGCGGCGCTCACGTCATTGAAGATCTGGTTGCCGGGAAAAAAGTATTGTTAAAAGGAGGGGCTTACGGTACCGATTGTTATCCGCGAAAAACCCGTGAACAGATGATCGGCTTGGAGGACATGAATGATGCGTTTCTGTTCAACCCGAGAAACTGCTATCAGAACTATAATGTTGCCGTCAACCTTTCCGACAAACCCATATATACCTATATGGGCAAACTCAAACCAAAACTGGGCAATGCCTATTACTGCAGTGCCGGTCAACTGTCACCCCTGTTTAATGATCCGTATTTTCGTACCATCGGTATCGGTACCCGGGTGTTCCTCAGTGGTGCTGAGGGTTATGTTGCCTGGCCCGGCACCCAGCACAATCCCAATGCCCCGCGGCTGAAAAACGGCACCCCCCAAACCCCTGCCGGAACCTTGGCCCTTATCGGGGATATGCGACAAATGAGCACGGAGTGGCTTCGAGCGGTTTCCTATACAGGATACGGCGTAACGCTGAGCTTGGCCGTGGGTGTCCCCATTCCCATTCTGGATGAAGACATGTTACGTTCGGTTTCAATTACCGACGCCCAGCTTAAAGCGCCGGTGGTTGATTACAGTGAATTCTATCCAACCGGTCAAGGGGAAGCAAAACTGGGTGAGGTCACTTATAAGGAATTGAAATCCGGAAGTATCCACATTAAAAATCAGGATGTGCCGACCGGGTCTTTTTCCAGTTATGGCCTGGCCCGAAAGGTGGCCCATCATCTCAAACAGCTTATTCAGGACGGCGAGTTTTTGCTGACACAATTCCAGGCGCCGCTTCCGGGTGCCGCCATAGAAAAGGAGGCCACAGAATGAAACAGATGAAACTTGTTTTTATTTTTCCTGAAAATATTGTTGAAGAGCCCGTAACCTATCACCTGATCGCCGATTACGGCGTCCGAGTCAATATTTTGCGCGCCAGCATCGATCCTGGAAAGCAGGGGCAAATGGTTGTGGAATTGAGTGGCGAGGAAATCCAAATTTCACAGGGACTGAACTATCTTGAAAACGTCGGAGTACTGGTTACACCTTTGGCACAGAAGATCCGGCATCTTGAAGACCTATGCACCGGCTGCACGGCCTGTGTGCCCCACTGTCCGACTCAGGCGCTGGAAGTGGATCGTGAGTCCTGGAATGTATCCTTTGATCCTGAAAAGTGTATTGTTTGTTTCTCTTGTCTGGAAACTTGCATTTACCACGCCATGTCGGTAGAAGAACACTTTGCATAGGGATTCAATGTTTATTGCCACGCCGCAGCCGCTAAAAACGGCTGCGGCGCTTGTCTGGCTCAACTGGATGATCAGAGCATTTGTTGAAAATTTCTATCACTACGTGACCCCTGTGGCTTGATGCTGTTGTAAAATTGAAAAATTAAAGATACATGAATAGCTAATATTTGTTCTGAAAAGAGCTATGCTAAAGGAACGGTAATATTTGAAAAGGATACGGTTTGGGATTGATGTTTTCAAATCGAAATCGTTACCGTATTACATTGGTCTGAATTAATGGTTTAAGACAGAAACCTTCAATTTTAATGAATGCATAAAGCACGAAATATAGACTATCAAATCATCAAAGGCATTGCCATTGATGATTCTGGCATGTTGGATGGGAGCTTGTTAATCTTTGAAATCTTTTTAAATTAGGTCTGCTACATACTTTCTCTGAATAAATACTTTTCATTTGTACTCCACAATACTATTCTCGCCACGTCAGGAGGATAAAAATGAAACCATCAGGAAAAAGTGCCATCACTTCAAAGCGGCTTGGTATTCTGATCGGCGGTTCCGGTTTGATCGGCGGTGCACTGACTCATTTCTACAAGACCACCTCGCGAAACACGGAAATTCTTGCCCCTAGCAGCAAAAAATTGAGCCTGCGAGTACACGATGACATCAAACAATATTTCCGGCATTACCGTCCGTCTTTCATCATCAATGCCGCCATTGCTCCTATCGATAGTAATCCACAAATGGCCTTTGAAACCAATTGCCTGGGCAGTGTAAATCTGGCCAAGGTAGCCCTCGCCATGGGTATTCCCTATATCCATATCAGTACCGCCTCCACTCTACCCCCCGGCGAGAATCTCACCGAGGATGACCATTTGCCCCTGACAAGTGGTCTTGCCAATTACCCCAAATCCAAATTAATGGCCGAGCTAACCCTCAAACATCTAGGGGCGACCCAGGGGCTAGATTACACTATAGTCCGGTTGGCCCTGGTTTACGGCGAGCATGACCACAAGATCCAGGGTTTTAATCGTCTGCTTTTTTCCATCGCTAACCAGTCCCTTCCCTTAATGCTGACTAAAAAAGGAGTCATGCATTCATATTCCAATAATCTAAAATTGTCACACTTTATCCATTATATTATGGACAGGCGTGAAGAGTTTTCCGGAAAGACTTATCATTTTGTAGACCCCGAACCCGTGGAATTGACACAACTCATCTTCAGCATCAAATCCCGACTGGGGGTTAAAACACCAAGAAAAATATTTGTCCCCTATAGGTTGGCCCAAACAGGAAAAGCATGTATCGGGTGGATTGTAAAGAAAATGATCAGGATCGGCATAGAGGCCAGAGTTCCGGCCGAGTTAATTTTCCTCGAGAATTTTTATAAGAGTCAGACGCTTTCTTCAAAAAACCTGAAAGATTCGAGTTACAAAGATCCAGCTCCAGGGGTCACCGTATTCACCGAATTGCCGGCTATGATTGAATATTATCTTACTCGCTGGAAACATCTGAATCTTCTCAGCATTCCCGGTGATAAACAAAAGAGTCATCAAAATCGGACCTTAGAGTTTCAGCATTCTCCTACAACACTTCTTGATTATCTCCATAACAACAACTTTACCATCTCAAAAGACGATAAAAACCGCAATAGAAGGAGTTTCTCAATTATAGACATCTGATATATATATTTTCGAAGCAAAAGGCACAGACCTTGGATCGATGATTTCAAACTAAAAAATTCTGGCATTCATTACTATATGTGATATATAAGAGACCAGGTTACGAAAATTTCCTCATTCGACGTTGAGGAAACAACTTGAATAAAGGAGTCTTAAAAACATTTGAAAGGGAATAGCCATGTCTGTTATCACCATATCCCGCCAATTTGGGGCTGAAGGGAAAACACTTGGCAGACGACTTGCCGACACCTTGGGGTATTATTATGCTGATGAAGACATCATCGAAAGGGCTGCAGTGGAGATATATCTTTCTTCCGATGGGAAAAAAATCTTTGAAGAGGAACCGGGCAACAAATTGAAAAGATTTATCTCCAGGCTGAATCCTTTTGGAACGAGCTTAATGGAACTCCCTTTAAGTGATAAAGAGAGACATATTGATGGATTTAAGTATTTCGAATTGCTAAACTTAATCATACCCAAGATTGCCACAGATGGAAATGCCGTTATCGTTGGCAGAGGGGGGCAATATATTTTACATGATTTTGATGATACCTACCACTTACTCCTTATCGCTAACAAAGAGGATCGGATTAAATTCATTGAGGATGATTACCGCGTTTCAAGGACAAGAACTCTTCAGATTTTAAAAAGGATGGATAAAAGGCGGACTAATCTTTATAGTTACTTCGGCAGAAAGGACTATGATGATCCAAAGCTTTATGATCTTGTTTTGAACATGAGCATTCTGAGTATTGATAAAGCTGAGGGACTTATTTGTAAGCTGATAAATGGCTAACTGGAAAGATTTGCTACAGACATGATAAGCTCAACCCCTTTTTCAGTAGGAATTCGGCTCATGTTCAACGTCAAGTGAAACAACAACGAGTCATCAAATCCCGCCCCGCAAATTGATCTGCGGAACCAATGAAGATTTCTATCTCTTTTTTCTATAAACTTCTGGACACGATCCGGGCGTATTTTATAGTTTTCCGAAGCATATTTCTGTTGCCAACCTTTTGGTGCAACCAAACGAATATGATAGCAATTTTTCATATCTTTTAAAAAAAAGTATGCTGCTCGTCCAATAATCACAACATTGTTTTCTCGGGCTGTTTCCAAGATAAGGTTTCCCAAGCTTTTCTGATATTCTTCCTCTTCAACTACGCTTTTATCGTATCCCACAATTCGTTCAATATAAGATATGCTGAAAACCTTGGCGAAAGTGTTGGATATGTGATATTCTCTACTCCTTTCAAAAGATTCCAATGTTCTTTCCGAGACATTCAGATCTTCGGCAATTTTTTGAAAAAGAGATTTGTCAACGTACTGGTAATCGAGTCTCCTTGCAAGAAGCCGTCCCAGTTTCCTGCCGCCTGTAGCCATTTCTCTCGTGATGGTGATTACACCCATATATTTTCTCCTCTGTTATTAACTTGAATTTTTAAAGTTCTTCTAATCTATTAGAATTAATACAACTGTTATCTATGTCATCGTTATTCCCACACTGCATCGATTAGGGGATAAACTGTAGCGAGAATCCAACTTTTTTTCAGCAAGATTATGGTTTATGGGTATTGGAACAAGTCCAACATGGAGAATTATTATTTCTGACTTCAGGCAGAGCGATCCGCCGAAATGATACGAGAATGATTGAAATAATTACAGCGATCGTCAAAACATCGGATGTGGCTTCGGGTAGCGTCCAGAAACGAATTCCCCATTTTTGTTTCAGAAGGAAACCCATGCAAGGGGACCGGTGAAAAGTTGATACATTTTCTTCTCCTTGATGGTAATAAATTGTGATGTTTGAAGCCTTTAATCCATCTGTAACGGGCGGATGGATGCTAATCATCTTCGTCCCTTCCGACCAGAAAGCACCAAAATCCGGCAAATCCGATCAAAGATACTGCCATCAAAATATAAGAGATGTTTTTAGTGTGTGTCATAAAATCGTGTAGGGTATAAAATACTCCGTCCATGCGCTATCGTCTCCTTTTTATAGTCAAAGCTTGGTTCTTCCCGGTATCAGAAATAAATCAATTTAACACATTGTTCATACATCATTATCAATGTTCTTCCGGATAATCAGGGTGCTGATACAAAACAGGCATCCGGGTTACGATAAACCTGAAAGCGATTAGGCCGATGGTAACTATGAAAACTGAAATACCGATTTCCATCCAGTGGGGGAAATACCGCTTACTCGACGGCAGATGCCAGTTGAATGCAATTATGGCAATATTAAACCTGTTGATGATAATACCAAGTACCGCCAATACCGACGTCCAATTGATCAACTTCAGGTTTTTGTTGCGAACTCCGACGGCATAGAGAAAACACGGCAGGGTTACAAACCCTAAAAGCTCCACCAGATACCAGAGGCCATATCCGGTTGTCAGATAATGCCAGTTGTTACCAACAGCTATGCCAATGACTTTAATGACGAAATAACCTGCCAGAACAAATGAGGCTGCTTTTCCGAATCCCAGTGTTACAAAGTTCTTCTCCGCCAGGTGTGTTTCGTCCATTTTATGTTTGAAATAATGGTGGGTAAGTGTACTCTCGAAAATGACCATGGAGAGTCCGGCAATGATGCTGGTGATAAAAAAGTAAATCGGCAGATAGGGTGAATACCATAGCGGATGAAGTTTGGATGGTGCAATCAGTATAAGGCCACCAATAGCCGACTGGTGAACGGTGGAAAGGATAACACCCAATATGGTCAATAGCACCATAAATTTGGTGATAATGTTTCGTGCTCGTCTTAATCCAAGCCATTCTAAAGCAGCCGGTGAAAATTCCATAAAGGTTACTAAAAGGTACAGTGGAACATGGATGCCCACTATAAACAAAACAGACGTTGTTCCCGCCTGAACGAGATAGGGATACGGCAGACGCCACGCCCTACCCACATCATAGCTCAGCGCAAGAACCACAAGAGCGTATCCCAAAAATCCCGTTAAAATCGCAGACCTTACCGCAGAGCGGTATTGCTTCATCCCAAAAAGATAAACCGCCGCAGTGGTTACATATCCCCCCGCTGCCAGAGCAATCCCCACAAAAACATCAAAACCGACCCATATCCCCCACGGGTTGTTGTCGGAAAGATTGGTTACCGCAGCTAACCCCCCCGTAAATCGTAAGTACGTTAAATAAAGACCGATGATTACGATGGCACCCGTAATAATATTAAAAGGGGTTATCAGCGATTCCCTGGCGGCTGTAGCATCTTTGGACATCAGAAACCCTCCTCGGTTTAGGTTTTGGTAGCATCTTCAAGGGCAGCTTTTACGGCTTCATCTATGGCCCGTTCTTTATCTTTTTCAGCTTTGGCCAGGGCTTCTGAAAGCTTTAACCGGGCTTCTTCACCGGTTTTATCCAAAGCCCCGGCAACAGCCGCTTCTTTTTCCAACATAGCAATCTTTTCATTTCTTTTGGTCATGGCATATATTCCGGTAAGAAGAACCGGCCACAAACCAATCACCATCGGTACCGCACCCAGAGCTGCAGCGGTCAGTTCCGGTGCGGGTGTAACCCCCAGATCTTCCCGCATCCCAAGCTCTTTAAAAGGGACACCGGACAGATACAGATACGCGGTTCCGCCCATCTCGTGTTCGCCGTAAATGTGATCTACATAACGATCCGGGTATCTGCGTATCCGATCCCGTGCGATTTTAATCATGTCTTCTCGTTTTCCGAAGCTTAGGGCTTCCATGGGACACACCTCCACACAGGCGGGTAGCAAGCCCTGAATGATTCGGGGATAGCAAAGGGTGCTTTTTCTGATTCGCGGCTCAAGGGCGCTTTCGTATTCGTAGGTCGGAATATCAAAGGGACAGGCAATCATACATAATCTGCAACCGACACAGACCGATTCATCGTAAATCACCGCGCCCTCTTTTGTTTTTGTATACGCTTTTACAAAGCATGCTGATGCACAGGCCGGTTCCAGACAGTGATAGCACTGATTTTTGCGGTATTTAGTATCTTTGGAAGTATCATAACGGTTTACTACTGTTAAGGCTTTGGGTGTTGTTCGCCGTTTTTCATCCAGTACCGATAAATCATTAAAGGGTTTATCCGGCGGCGGCAGGTTATTGACTTTGTTGCAGGCCGCTTCACAATTACGGCACCCGACACAAAGTTCGCTATCGTGCAAAACCCCGAAGCTGTCAGGATACCCTTTAAAGTGCTTATTGGTTGCAGCAGCAGCAGATTTGCCAATTGTGGTGCTCAAGCCTGCTGCACCGACCCACCCTAAA
>CAXMTB010000110.1:0-10911 GCA_964195835.1 uncultured Nitrospinaceae bacterium
CATTACGAGCCCTTATTCACGAGTTTTATCCGCCTTTGGCGTGATCTTTCAGCAAAAATTTAATCATACCTGAAGCGATAATAATGTTTTCAAAAGGCTAACATGTTACCACAAATTGTAAAAATCGGGTCAAATAACGAAAGAAATGACATCGAAAAAAACAAAATTTGAATTAACATCTGCCGATGAGGATCCAGCATCCAGTATCAAAGATAAATTGACCAGGGTTTCTTCCCAGCCCGGTGTCTATCTTATGAAAGACGCCCATGGAAAAGTGATATATGTGGGTAAAGCCAGAAGCTTGAAAAAACGGTTGGCTTCATACTTTGCACACATTGGAAACAGCACATCACGAATGGATATGAAAACAGAAATTCTTACTCGAAACATATCGGACTTTGATACAATTATCACCGATAGTGAAAAAGAAGCCCTGATTCTTGAATCGAACCTTATCAAACGTTACAAACCTCGCTATAATGTTATTTTAAAAGACGACAAAAGGTACCCCTCTTTGCGGTTGGACATCAAAAATCCATATCCAAACCTTGTTGTGGTCAGAAAAATTTCTAAAAACGGTGCCCTCTATTTCGGCCCATTTTCTTCATCTGCCGCTGTTCAAAAAACACTCAAGGTCATCCATAAAACGTTCAGGCTCAGAAAGTGTAAACAAAAAGATTTTAATCGTCGTTCAAGACCCTGTCTCAACTACCAAATATCATCATGTCTTGGGCCGTGCTGCCTTAAGGTTGACAATAAAATCTATGATGACATCGTAAAAGAGGTTGTTTTATTTTTAAAAGGAAGAACCCCCGATCTGATTAAAAAAATAAAACAGGAGATGATCTCCGCTGCGAATGTGCATGATTATGAAAAAGCAGCAGTTTTGAGGGACAAAATGTTTGCCCTTGAGCAGACGCTTGAAAAACAGGTGGCGGTTACGAATGATTTTAAAGACCGGGACGTACTCGGAATTGCAAGATCTGATGAGAATTCCATGTTTACGCTTCTTTTTATCCGCAGCGGGTTCCTTATTGGGACGCGAGATTTTAAGTTTTCTAAGACGATGTCAACAAACCCCGAAATAATTGGCGAATTTATTCGACAATATTATGATACAACACGTTTTGTTCCCAAAGAAATTCTGGTCCCAACACCATTTGAAGACGCATTTTTAACAGAAGAAATGCTCAGTAAAATCAAAGGGCAAAAAGTGAGAATCATGTCACCCAAACGAGGAGAAAAGGTTCGCCTTGTTAAGATGGCATGTCAAAATGCAAAAAACAGCCTCCGAGAGCTCATTGCCGAAGTTTCAAAAGATACCCAACTTCTTGTTCGTCTCCAGCAGCGGTTGAAGATGGACAGAATACCGTTTCGGATTGAATGCTTTGATAATTCCAGCATTTCAGGAAAAGATGCTGTTTCCTGTATGGTTGTTTTTGAAAAAGGAAAGCCGAATAAATCTTTATATCGAAAATACAGACTCAAGACAGCTATAGCAAAGGACGACTATGCCTGTATGGCTGAAGTCCTTAACAGGAGGTATGGTAAAGGTAAAACATCAGAACCCCATCCCGATATCCTCATGGTCGACGGTGGCAAAGGACAGCTAAGCATAGCGGTTGCAGTCCTAACGTCTTTGAAACTCGAAAAAAAAATGCAACTCATCAGTATTGCAAAAAGAAATGAAAAAAAAGGGGAAACACAGGACAAAATCTATAAACCCGGACAGGCCAATCCTGTAAATTTAGGCAGGGAAGGGGATCTGATTCTATTTTTAGAAAGGATAAGAGATGACGCCCATCGTTTTGCCATTTCGTTTCACCGAAAGCGGCGGATCAAGACATTGATGCATTCTTCCCTTGATTCAATCCAGGGTGTGGGCAAAAAAAGAAAATTAATTCTTTTAAAGCATTTTAAGAGCATAAAAAAAATCCGGGCAGCAACACTGGAGGAATTGAGCGCTCTGCCCGGAATCAGTTATAAAATAGCGGAAAAGATTGAAAACAGCCTGAAGGCGAGCGAGTAATCTTTTTCGCAGAGAAGCGAAGGTGGCCGTTAAATTATCCCAGTTTTTTTAACAAATCTTTGAGTTCCTTAACTGCATCAGCAGATTTGTCAAGGGCAACTTTTTCCTCGTCTAAGAGCGTAATCTCTATGACCTCTTCAACACCGTTAGCACCCAATTTTACAGGGACCCCCATAAAAAGGTCGTTATACCCGTATTCACCTTCAAGGTAGGCTGCGCAGGGCAGAATTTTCTTTTTGTCTTTAAGAATCGATTCAGCCATTTCCACTGCAGCCGATGCGGGTGCATAAAAGGCGCTTCCTGTTTTAAGAAGTCCCACAATCTCTGCGCCGCCATTGGCCGTTCTTTCCACAAGATCGTTAATGCGTTCTTGTGGAAGCAATTCTGTAATCGGAATACCGGCGACCGTAGAATAGCGAGGTAACGGCACCATAGTATCGCCATGCCCGCCTAGTACAAATGCTGTTATGTTTTCCACGGAAACATTAAGTTCCATTGCAATAAAAGTCCTGAATCGCGCTGAATCAAGCACGCCAGCCATGCCGATAACTCGGTTTTTAGGAAAACCGCTGGTTTCATAAGCAACATGGCACATGGCATCAAGGGGATTGCTTACAATAATCAACACAGCATCCGGGGAGAGTTTCGCCACCTCTTGGGTAACATTTTTCATGATTTTTGCATTGGTACTTAAAAGATCGTCCCGACTCATACCCGGTTTTCTGGGGATGCCGGCGGTGATTATAACAATGTCAGAGTTTGCTGAAGGCGCATAATCGTTCGTTCCTGTTAGATGGGCGTCGTGCTTTTCAATGGGTGCAGCCTCAGCCAGATCAAGGGCTTTACCTTGGGGAAGCCCTTCAACAATATCCACCAACACAACATCACATAACTCTTTTTCCGCCAGTCGCTGGGCCACAGTAGCACCGACATTTCCGGCGCCGACAACAGTTACTTTTTTGTCCATTATGACTCTCCTTTTTTATATTAATGCATTTCGATATCTTGATGAACGCTAAAAAGATTATTTCCAGGGTATTTTAACTGATAGAATGGAAAAAAATACTTTGTTTACAACGACCCAAAAGAGAATAAAACTGTAATTTTGATAACATAAAATCGAATGTTGTCAATATATTTATGAGATAATCTGTTTTTCTTGTTGTTGACATAATGTGCATGGCAGGATAAAAAATACGTGCAGCCATTTTAGACCTTTGAAATTATAATGATAAAAAGGGAATGTGATTTGAAACGCCCAATTTAGGTAAGATATTTTTTTCACCATGTCATGGCTCCACAAATTTCTTCGAAATTTTTAAATGGAATAATTGAACAAAATGTAATAATATGTCATTGTATCAATAATTCATTTTCTTCGGTTCATGAGGGAATATCCTTTCATGATCATATCACAAAAAATTTAAACTTTACCAATGTGGCTTGAGGTTCAACATGAATATATTAAAAAAGATAAAAACATTGTTAAAGGAAGCAGAACTTTATCATTCCCAGGGGTTATTGTATGAGGCGATAGCGAAATATAATGATGCAACCGAACTCATACAGAACAACGAACAACTCAAAAACAAACAAAACCTTCTTGGGGGAATTGCCAATAAAATCAATGTGTTGAACAAGGATATTTCCAAGATCGAATTGGCACCAAAGAAACCTGAAGTCTCAGGAAATATTCAAGACCTGATTAAAAAGATGTACGCGTTTTCACCCGATGTGGATGAAGATGCAAAAGCACTTGAAGGCGCAGTGGCATTGGCAAAGTTCGGTCAGTTTAAAAGAGCGATATCAGACTTTAATGAACTTCTAAAAAGAGATTCTACCCGTGTTGATGCTGCCAAGAATATATTAAGATGCCATATGACACTTTTTTCAATAGATGAAGCCATATCTCAGTATGAGAAATGGCTTTTAGACGATATATTTAATTCTAACCAGTTGAATATAGTATATATATTCTTTGAAAGCCTCTTGAAAAGTGAAGGGGTTGAAGAAACGCTTCCAAAGACGAAAGAACAGGTGGATAAAGCTAAGGTGACGGTATCCTCAGAAAATGATCAGGTTCAAGTTTCCGAACCAAAGGATGCCGGATTGGAGAAGAGTGAAGCTGAATCTGAAGGTGAAGTTGAATCCGAAGCCGGAAGTGAGGATGTTCTTGACGTCAACTCCATCGGAATATCTGTGGAGAGCGGCCCTCAAAAAGGTCATGTATATGAATTTAAAGTCAGGTTCCAATTGGGAAAGGTTGTCAGCCTCCTCATTCCAAACAGAGATAAAGATGTGATAGAAAATTTTAAAATTGGATCTGAGATTCACGATGTTCAGTATTATTCTAACGTTGGCCTGTTTAATGGCTCAGGTTTAGTTTCTGCAGTAAAAGAAATCACAATCGGCCCTTTACGGGGAGATTATTGCGTGGACATTGAGGTTGTGGTTCATTAGACCATAATACTGTTGAAAATGTTTTTTTTAATATCTGGGTATTTGGCTTTAATAATTTCCCTATTAACAGAAATTATTTTCAAAGATTACCCTATGATTTGTCTGTAAAAATCTATATTTACCAAAAATGACGGCAAAATAATAACGAAGCATACGAATTGACTCGAAAATTATAATTTGTAAAGAATTACGAAATAACAAAAGACTTGAAAAATTTGAGAAAATTTGAGAAAATTTGAGAAAATTTTTATAAAATAATAATTTAATGTCATATTGTGATGATTTGACATATCCTAATCCAATGATACGGAGCTGATGTTATATGGCTATTTTAAATCTTAAAAAAAGACAGATCGAGTGTAAAATCGTATACTACGGACCTGGAAGATGTGGTAAAACAACGAATATGGAACATATTTATAAGTCATATAAAAAACAAGTGACCGGTGAGATGGTTTCCATTGATACCGAAGGTGATCGGACCCTTTTCTTTGATTTTCTTCCCATGGACCTTGGTGAGATAAAAGGCTTTGATGTTAGGGTTCAAGTTTACACAGTTCCCGGTCAGGTTCAATACAGATCCACCAGAAAACTTGTATTAAAAGGGGTTGACGGAGTGATTTTTGTCGCCGATTCACTGGCGGTGCGGCGTGAAAAAAACATGCTGTCTTTGAAGGATTTACAACATAATTTAAAAGAATATGGGCTCAACATTTTTAAAATTCCCCTTGTCATGCAGCACAACAAAAGAGATCTTGCTGGAGAAGGGCTTCCTATTATGGCTCTAGAGCAGATGGAAAGGGATTTAAACAGACAGCTTAAAATGCCTTCTTTTCCAGCCAGCGCTATTGCGGGTCAAGGTGTTGGAGCGACGTTAAAGGAATGCTTGAAGCTAACATTAATATCATTAAAAAAAGAAATGAAATTAGGACAGTAAATATTAAAAATGGTAAATTTCGCTCTTGCAGGTAATCTTAATTTTCTGAGTCTCGGTGATATCTTACAATTCCTCGGTTCAAATACAAGTACAGGTGTTCTGTGTATTACAAGTAAATATACCCAAACCCAGGGGAAAATATATTTCGTCAAAGGGAACCCAGTGAATGCGTCGGCGGGATCATTGGTCGGGATTGATGCTTTGAACTCACTTTTTGGATGGGTTGATGGAGAATTTGAGTTCAGAGATGAAAATGTTTCTTGTGAACAGATTATTAATAAAAGCCGCATGCAAATTATCCTTGAAGCCTTAAGCATGCTCGACGATGGTCAGATAGAAAGGCTGGGCCCTATGTCATTCTCCGATAAATTACAATCTTCTGGAAATTCATCAATACTGCCCATTTTAAAGGGACCTCTCATCGATTATACGTATATCGTGGACGAGGAAGAATTCCGTGCAAACAACAAGATCGTGGCAGAAGGAAAACATGGTGGCTGGTTATGGGTCATTTTGGAAGGGGTAGCAGAAATTGTCAGAAAAACCCCAACAGGCCCCTTAAAATTGCTCAGGATCGGTGAAGGCGCATTTATTGGGAGTCTTTCTTCTTTCTTAATGTTAGAGGGAACAGTTCGAAGTGCGGCAATTTCTGCAGTTACCAATGTCCAACTGGGTGTGCTCGACGCGCGTCGACTTTCAGTTGACTTCTTACGTATGTCCAATTCTTTTAGAAACCTTGCCATAAGTCTTGATAAAAGGATGAAACAGGCCACTGATATGGCAGTTGATGTTCATTTGAACAAGATACGGTTGGAAGAATATATTAACATCAAAAATCAGGTAATTAACCAGGGGGATGGTGAAGAGAATTTGTTTGAAATCACGCAAGGAGTCGCTCATATTGTCCGGCATACCGAGCATGGATATGTGCCGCTTGGGAGTCTTTATCCGGGAGATTTGTTTGGCAATATTCCGTTCCTTGATCTTGGACAAGAACCATTTCATGCTTCCGTCTTTGGCTCGAAGAACCTCGAGTTCAAGAAAATGTCACCTGACGACTTTCAACAGGAATACAATCAGCTTCAAGCCACATTTAAAAACTTTATTGATCATCTTGCAACCTGTATATCGGTAACCTCCATGGTCACATGCGAGTTTCATAAAAAATCCAGTCAGAAATAAAACCTGAAATAATGATATTTCAGCTAAAAGAAAATGAGACCTTTGAAAAATTGATATTTTTGGTCGAGTTCAAGGAAGGCGAAAATTTTAAGCACCCCAGTACGATCTGCCGGACCTACGGGGCAGGCAGGAATACATTAAGTATTTTGAGGATTAAAATTTGAGCCTGACACTGAAATCGGGCAAAAAGGGGTGTTTTACAAAGGTCTCAAAATCGATTGCCCGCAAAACCATTTGCATTGGGGGAAAAACATGGGGATAAACGAAAAAAGACATCATCCAAGAATCAACGCACTCAATCTGATATCCTATAGTTGCTTTGATGCAACTGAGAACGTTGTCGCGCAGGGAATGGGAAGAACTTTAAATGTCAGTGAAGACGGAATTCTGCTGGAAACGCATGCTTCAATAGATTCAAAATATACTATAGAACTGGCAATAGGTCTTGAAGATGAACTGATTAATATCAAGGGTAGTATTATTTTCTCAACACCCGGAAAAGATGAAAAGTTTGAAGCAGGAATCGAGTTCGTCGAAACTGATGACGCGACAATTGAAATTTTAAAAAAATATATTAAAGTATTTTCGGAACAGTAAATCTTTAAATATTTTTCGAGTGGAATGGGTGAAAGGCTGTATCTGAATAAAGGTTTTAATTGAATGGAACAAGCTGTAATTGAAACAAATTTAGAAGCGTTAAATCTAATAAAAAGGGGTAAAGTACGAGATATATACGATCTTGGTGATCATCTTTTGATGGTGGCTACAGATCGAATTTCCGCATTTGATGTTGTCATGCCCAACCCAATTCCTGAAAAAGGAAAAATTCTAACTCAAATCTCCCTTTTTTGGTTCGAGATAATGAAGCCGGTTTTGCCCAATCATGTGATCTCCGCTAATGTGGATGATTATCCTGAGATATGCAGACCTTATTCGGAAATTCTTCGTGAAAGGAGCATGCTTGTAAAAAAAGCGGAACCACTGCCCATCGAGTGTATTGTAAGGGGCTATATATCCGGATCCGGTTGGAATGATTACCAGGTTTCCGGCAGTGTCTGCGGTATAAAACTTCCCGAAGGCCTGAAAGAATCCGACAAGCTTCCCGAACCTGTTTTTACGCCCTCGACCAAAGCAGACTCAGGTCTTCATGACGTTAATATAGATTTTGAAAAAACCGTAGAAAAGATCGGAAAACCGTTGGCCGAAAAAGTCAGAACACTCAGTCTTGAAATCTACAACAAAGGTGCCGACCTGGCGTATAAAAAGGGTATCATCATTGCAGATACGAAATTCGAGTTTGGCCTTTTGGATGACGATCTTATACTCATCGATGAGATTTTGACTCCGGATTCTTCCAGGTTCTGGCCCAAACCCTCCTATAAACCCGGGGGGGCGCAAAAGAGTTTTGACAAGCAATACCTCCGAGACTACCTGCTTTCCATCAACTGGAATAAAAAGCCACCGGCACCATCCCTGCCACAAAATGTAATTACCAATACACGCAATAAATATCTGGAAGCATTTGAGCAACTCACCTCAGCAACCCATGCGTTTTAGAGAAAAAATCGTCAATCTGTCCCAGATCGATTTCAGTGATGATGCTTTTCGTATCACTACCGAGAAGCAAGTGGATGATTTAATGCGCTCAATAAATCATGTTGGGATACTGCATCTTCCATTGTTATTGAAAAAGGAAACAACCTATACGATTGTATGCGGTTTTCGTAGGATTGAAGCCTGTCGACGCCTGAATTGGTTTAAACTTGAAGCGATGATTCTCGAGGCTGACACCATGAGGCTCAAGTGTATAAAATATGCCATCACAGACAACGCTTTTCAAAGACCTTTGAACTTAATAGAAAAGTCAAGGTCCATCGAAATGCTGTTCGACTTTTTCAAAGATATTAACAGGCTGTCCGAAGAACTGTCGGTATTGGGCCTATCTGAACATCCATCAATGATCAAAAAGCTCAAAGGCATTTGTCATCTTCCCGAGCCGCTTCAAAACAGCATCCTTTCCAATACGATTTCCCTTTCCATGCTTTTGGAGCTTGCTGGAATGTCGTGGGATGATGCTAAAGATTTTATAACACTTTTTAATACTCTTAAATTGAGTCTTAATAAGCAGAGGGAAATCGTGACGATGGTAAAAGAAATTGCCATTCGTGAAGACAAGTCTATCCTACAGGTTATTGAAGAATCTCACCTGAAAAAAATCTTGATGAATGAGGACCTTGATAAAAATCAAAAGGCTCACAATATAAGGATATATTTAAAACAACGGCGCTTTCCAAGCATTGCTGTCATCGAAAAATCTTATGAAAAATATCGTCAAAAATTGAACCTTGAAAGTGGTTTTAAACTGATTCCGCCAATCAATTTTGAAAGTTCAACCTATACTTTGCAACTAAGTTTTAACAACATGACTCAACTCAAAGGCCTTAAAACTGCTTTTGACGCTCTCATGGAAAATCCATCCCTTAAAAAAATTGTGGATTGATCGAAGACCATATATAGATGATTGTTGAAATATAAATACCCTATACTGTAAAGATAGATTGAGTTCTTTTTATTAAAGAATTAGGCAATTGATTCATGATGAGTTGAAAATGATCTGAGTTTGGATTAAATATCAATGGTTTATATCAGTAAGTCCAATGAATCATTGAAAATTCTGCTCAATCGCAATAAAAAGTGAATATATTTTCTTGACTAAATAAAAAGCACCATTTATATAATGCTTAATTAAATAAATATGGTTCAGGGAAATATGGGTATAAAGGAAAGGAAAGAACGGGAAAGAGGAAGAAGACGGCAGCAAATAATGGTTGCTGCAAAAAGAGTTTTTTCAAAAAAGAGCTTCAACAAGGCAACCATGGAAGATATTGCCAAGGAAGCAGAACTTAGCCCAGGTACGATTTATCTCTATTTCAAAAATAAAGAAGAGTTGTTTGCCTCTCTATCGCTCAGAATTTTGCAATATATGAGCATCCGGCTGGAGCATGTACATAACGAAAAGAATAAAGAGCCAAAAGAAAAATTAAAAGCACTCAAGGAAGCCCTATATGAAGTCTACGAGTTTGATCCGCTTGTGCTGATTAATATGTTCCATCTGCAATCCAGCGAAACGCTGAAGAATTTATCACCTTATCTGCTAACGGACATTAAGGATTTATCCAGACATTCATTTAAGTCCATGGCAAGAGTTTTTGAAGAAGGAATAGAAAAAGGGGAGTTTATCGACAGGCATCCGGTGGCATTGGCCGACATTGTGTGGGCGTTATTTTCAGGTGTTGTTCTTTGGGAAGAAAGCAAAAGATTGATTGACAGTAAAAAAGATTTCTTAAAACCGACCCTTGAAATTGCATTTGAAATATTTAACCGAGGTATAGAAACACGCCCTGAAGCAGCGAATTGAAATTCACCGGTTCTAAACAGATCGATTCAGGTATTAAATGGTTTGGTTCATAATGACCAAAACAAAAGAAAAAGCGGCTTATTTTAACAATTAACCGGAAAGGGGGTGATTTTACAGTTCGGCTATGAGAAGAGAAGAGGCTGGTGTGTGTTTTTGTCGCACAATCAGCAAAACAACCCTCTCTTCCAGTAGCGATGTTTTTTTAACCGGAAATCTTAAGGATGCTTTATGCCATGTGGCTAAGTAGCTGTTATGACATCTTAAAAGTACGAATTAGCTGAATTCGTAACAGGTTAAAGAGTGTCATAGAATCTCAGCTAACGCGTACCTTTAAGACTCCGGTAATTAACCAAATGTTTCTAACTTTAAGGAGGTGTATTAATGCCAAAGTATGCCAAAGGATATAATCAACCAGTAGATGTGATTCCGGGACGAGGATGGGCTGTTATCCTCGCTGGCACGACCATCAATTTATGCCTGGGTTGCCTTTACGCCTGGTCTGTATGGCTTAAATATTTAACCGATGACGTTTATATGAAGGCCCACGGCTGGGCCGGTGCGCTCACCACGGAGCAGGCCTCTAACCCGAAATCAATGTGTATTCTCATCTTTGCTCTGCTCATGATTCCGGGCGGAAAGATCCAGGATAAGTATGGTCCCACAGTCGCCGGTAGCATCAGTGCGGTCTGCATGGGAATTGGATTGCTCATCGCAGGTACGGCGCATTCCTATGCCGGAATCCTCTGGGGATTCGGTGTCGGCGGCGGTATCGGCATGGGCATCGGTTATGCCGCTCCCGTTCCCGCAACACGAAGATGGGTCGGTCCCCATCAGGTGGGTGTCATGATTGGTATTACGGTCGCGGGTTACGGTGGTGCTGCGTTC
>CAXMTB010000111.1:0-10764 GCA_964195835.1 uncultured Nitrospinaceae bacterium
CCGCGCCTGGTGATCCGGGATAAAAAGAGTAAACGAATGCTTTTTAACTCTTTTATCGCTCTTCAGACCTTTGACACGCCGACGGGAAAAGTGTACCGAGACTTTTTGCCGTTGCCATTTCTCAAACAAACATTTACAGTTACAGTATTCCCAAGCTTTTCCATTGACGACGGAAAGATCAGAAAAACCGGAGAAGATCCCGAAAATCCTCTTTTGCTGATTGAGATGACAGATCCGATCCGCCAAGTGTCTGCACAGGGGAATGCGCCTCTCGGAGGCAGGATCGCCATGGAGGAATATATATTTTTCTTTACGGAATTAAGGCGCTGGTCCGGCTTCATGGTTGTCGAGGACCCGGGCTATCTGGTGGTGTGTGTTGCGCTCTGGCTGGGGTTGGGGGCACTGATTTTAAGATACGTTCCAGATCTTAAGCGGTGGTTTATGGAAAGACCTGCCAAGGGCCAAAACCTTGAAAAGAGTAAACCCTAACATAAGGAACAGACCATGCAACAGATTGAAATTATACTTTTCTGGATGACGGTGTTTGTGTATGTGGGCGCTTTTTGCGTTCACATTTTTGGTTTTGTGCGCGGCAGCACCCGCACCGGTACGGCTGTCATGCGGCTTCTATGGGCGGGAATGATTTTACATACAGCGACAGCACTTGCCCGCTGGGTCGCGGCAGGGCATGCCCCGGTCACGGACACCTATGAGCTCAATCTTACGGGAACGTGGTTTACCGTATTGATTTTCCTGGTCTTTGAGCGTCTGAAAAAGATAGATCGTTCCATAGCTCTGGTGGTGACGCCGGTGGTATTTTTAGTCTTGGGACACGGGTTTATGTCGCGAAGCGCGCCGATCCCCATGGGACCGGCCTATCAGAGCCCCTGGCTGGTGGTACACGTGATTTTTGCCTGGCTGTCCTTCGGGTGCTTTGCCATCGCCTTCGGAGCAGCCGTACTTTTCCTTGTAAGGGAAAGGTTCCCTGACTGGCAGCCGATAACCAAAATTCCCGATATCAAGGGGCTGGACCTGACGGGATATCGCTTTATCGTGCTCGGTTTCATTAACCATGCCGTCATGCTCGTATCCGGTGCCATCTGGGCCAAGAAACTCTGGGGGCAATACTGGAGTTGGGATGTGTTGGAGATATGGTCTCTGATAACGTTTCTCTTCTATGCATTTTACCTCCATGTCCGTTCTTTTTTAGGATGGAGAATGAAGCGGGCCGCCCAGCTGACAGTGCTCGGTTTTGTGATTTTGGCCATCTCCTTCTGGGGGGTGCAATGGTTTTCGCCAACAGTCCGTCCAGGGCATGATTGGAATAAAAGAAGCGGTTCTGTGGTGACAACGCAGGAATTGTCAAAAACCGTGAAGGAAAAATAAAAAAAGAAAGGTCGTTCTTATATCGCCTATGGCAAAAAAATCGACCACAACATGGCAAGCCAACAGGCACTCATGGTATAGATATTGCATTAATAAATTCCTGGAGGTAGATTTTTTTTGGCCATACTTGTACTGCTAAACAATTTTCTGCATGATTTTTCAGCGGCCGGCTGGCTTTTTGGTTCCGTACTCCTGTGGTCGATGATGCGAAAAGACATTTCGAACCCGGGGGCCGGCAGGTTCATTGCCGACAGTCTGAAGACGGTCCTCTTTTTGATGCGCCTCAGTCTCGCCGGAATTGTCGTTTTCGGCGTTGTACGAACGCTGGCGTATAAAACCTACGAATGGAACGCCGCTGCCGGACAGAGCCAGATAACACTCCTTATTATAAAGCATGTGATCTTTACCGTAGTTTTTGCGGTGGGGCTCGTTTACTATATCAGGGCAAGGAAGCTTGTCCGAAGGGCAGTTAATGAAAAAACCGAATAAAGTAATGCTTATCACGCCGCCGTACCATTGCGGCGTGGTGGAATCTGCGGGCCGATGGCCAAATCTCGGCTTTATCTATATTGCCGGCGAACTGGAAAAGGCCGGTTTTGACGTTGAAATCTACGATGCCATGTCGAAATTCCACGAATACGATCAAATCCGGGAACATATCCAAATTGAAGCGCCTGATTTTGTGGGCGTTACGGCAATAACAGCCACCATAAATGATTCCATTAAAGTGTTGAAAATCGCCAAGGAAGAACTCCCCGAGATGACCACTTTCCTGGGCGGGGTCCATCCCACGTTCATGTACGAAGAAATTCTTTTGAACAACGGCCAGTGGGTGGACTATTGCGTGCTGGGCGAAGGTGAACTGACCGCGCCTGAACTTTTGGACGGCCATCGCAACGGACGCGATATGTCCAAGGTTCAAGGGATCGCGTTTAAGCGCAACGGCCGGGTGGTGTGCACAGCGCCGCGTCTATTTATGGCTGACCTTGACGCATTGTCACCGGCCTGGCATCGGGTCAACTGGTCAGACTACCCGCTGTATTTTATCGACGATTCCACAGTGGCAATCGTCAGCTCGTCGCGCGGCTGCATCCACTCCTGTTTCTTCTGTTCGCAGCACAAGTTTTGGCAGGGGTCCTACCGCGAGCGAGATCCATACAAGTTCGTCTCAGAAATCGAACACCTGGCCACTACGTACGGCATTAACGTGTTTTTCATTGCCGACGAGTACCCGACCCGTTCCCGGGAACGCTGGGAAAAGATCCTCGACCTTTTGATCGAGAAACAGCTGGGGGTTCACATTCTTCTGGAAACCTGCGTGCCGGATATCATCCGTGACCAGGACATCCTGCATCGTTACCGCCAGGCCGGCATCCTGTTTATCTACCTGGGGGTCGAAGCCACCAATGATCGAAAACTGGAAGAATTTAAGAAAGAAAACAAATTTGAGGATTCAAAAGAGGCCCTCAGATTGGTCGCAGACGCGGGGATGATTGTTGAAAGTTCCCTCATTATCGGCACACCCAACGAAACGCCCGAATCAATCAAGGAAACTTTGGAGGTTGCCTACGATTACAACGCCGATTTCATGCATTTCCTTCTACTGGCGCCCTGGCCTTACGCGGATATGTATGAAAGTTTGGAACCTTATATTGAAGTTTGGGATTACTCCAAATACAATCTGGTGGAACCGATCATCAAACCCAAGGCCATGACACGCGATGAGCTCATGCGCGCGGTTCTCAATTGTTATAAAAAATACTACATGCGCAAACTGCCAGAATGGGCCAATATGAAGGGTAACGATTTGAAACGTTCCTGCATGATCAAGGGGATGAAAGCCATCATGGAAAACTCATTTCTCAAAGACCACATGACAGGTTTGGGAGGTATGCCCAAAAGCGTCCTAAAATTAATTGATAAACTTTGATCATAAAGGTAATCTTGGTTATATTATCGTTTGTTTAGATAAACCCTTGAAATAAAACGGCCTCGGTATTATAGTAAGCGTAAATTATTTTTTTGGATATAATATCGAGAGGATGACCGTTGTATAAGCTGGGTCTTTTAAAAGCCATGATTGGCGCATCTATTGTCGCGGTAATTTTACTGTCGGCCTACGCTGTTTTTTTCCTCTCCCCCTCATTTACCGGTTTAATCACCGAAAACACCGAAGCAGAAGCCGCTCGGCTGGCCACCCACCTTTCAAAAATGATTCTTGATGGGACCGATCTCGGCGGCATGGAACTCACCAAAAAGAACCTGCCGGACAATATCATTCTTGAACTTGAAAAAGTGGCGAAAGATTTTGGGTTAATAAAGGTAAAATTATTTTCGCCCACCGGGGAGATCATTTATTCAAGCGACACCAAAGACATCGGCCATATAAACGAAAAATCTTACTTTCACGAGGTGGTTGCCAAAGGCCGGACATATACAAATATCGTGAAAAAAAACACAAGGTCCCTTGAGGATCAAATAATGACCAGGGACAATGTGGAGACCTATATTCCCGTTATGAAAGGAGATTTCTTTCTCGGCGCGTTTGAGATATATTTTGACATCACCACCACCCAAAAAAAACTGGATCGTCTGGTCTGGCAATCCTATACCATGTCACTGTCCATTGCCCTGTTTCTGGTGGTCATCATGATTCTCCTTTCCCATAAAGCCACAAAGAGCATCATCGCTCAGGCCAGCGCCAAAACAAGAGACATTGAAGACGGTCATCAACGGCTCCTGACGGTTTTAGACAGTCTGGATGCCGGAGTTTACGTGACGGATCTGGAAACATATGAAGTCTTATTTTTAAACCAGTATCTTCGAGACATCTTTGGCGATGTTGTCGGAAAGACCTGCTGGCAGGTATTCCACCCCGATCAGGCAGCCCCATGCGATTACTGTTCCGACCAGAAACGCCTCGTTGCCAATAGTGAGCTCTCCGACGTTAATGTTCGCGAAGTTCTGAATTCATCCACCGAAAAATGGTATGAAATTCGTGATCGGGTCATCCGATGGGTGGACGGCCGTACCGTTAGATTGGAAATCGCGGCAGACATTACCGACCGCAAAAAGGACGAAATTGAGTTGAGACGCGCCCATCAGGAAATGGGGAAGTTTTGTGAAATCACCAAACAAATTGGAATGGAGCAGTCACTGGATGGGGTTGGCAATTTTTTAATAAAGGAACTAAAGGATATCCTGAACACTCAATACATGCAGCTTTTTGTTTTTAGCAGCGACAAGACTAACATCTTTACGCTGTCCGACACCGGCGCCGGCGTCATTAAAGAACCAGAACAGGTTCAATCCTTTTCAACCATCATCGAGAATCTTAAAAATGTCAATACAGCATTCGATATGCCCTTAAAATCTCTCCCCCTTCCGGATGCCCTGCCCCTGGACGGTCGACAGACCCTCATACCCTTTAGGATCGAAAACCATACCCAAGGCGCTCTGGTTATTACCTGTTCCCAGGATTGCCTGTGTGATGAGAATAAGCTTAAACTGGTGGCTCTGATTCTTGAGCAGGCCTCGGGGTCCATCAAAAGAGCCATCTTGCATCAGGAAGAAATTCGTTTTCTTGAAAAACGCATCGAAAGCATGTCCGAGTTTTCCGGCATCATTGGCAAAGATCCCAAGATGCAAACGATTTACAAACTCATCGAGGACATTGCCCACACGGATGCGACGGTTCTAATTCAGGGTGAAACAGGAACCGGCAAAGAAGTGGTGGCCCAGGCCTTATTCAAGAAAAGCCTCCGCAAGGACAACCCCTTTGTCGTGATTAACTGTTCTGCATACCCGACCACCCTTCTGGAGAGCGAGCTTTTTGGCCATGAGAAGGGGGCGTTTACCGGTGCGATCCGCAAAAAAATGGGTCGATTCGAGCAGGCCGACGGCGGCACGGTGTTTCTTGATGAGATCGGTGAGATCCCCTTACCCGCTCAGATCAAGCTGCTGCGGGTCCTACAGACGCAAAAATTTGAGCGCCTGGGCGGCGAGCAGACCGTGACAGTGAATGTACGCATTCTTGCCGCCACCAATAAAGATCTCCTTCAGGAAGTGAAAAACGGAGATTTTCGGGAAGACCTTTATTACCGTCTGAACGTAATTCCGATTCATCTACCACCGCTTAGAAATCGGCGCAACGACATCCCGCTTCTGGCCCGCCATTTTCAGGAAAAATTCGCCGCTGAACACGGCGTTGTTGCAAAGGGTTTTAGCTCGGGAGCGATGCGGATACTTTTAGATTATTTCTGGCCTGGAAATGTCCGCGAGCTTGAAAACACCATTGAACATGCCGTTGTGCTGAGCAAAGGTCAACGGACCGAGATTGCACATTTGCCTTCAATTCTGATTAGCGGTGATGCACTTTCCCCGGCTGCAGGCCTGAAAAGATCCCGCAAGACCATCGAAGATAATGAGAAAAAGCTTCTCTTTGATGTTTTAGAGGAATGCAATTGGAACAAAAGCCAGGCAGCCCTTCGCCTGGGCATCAGCAGAAGCAGCCTGTATTCTAAACTAAAAAAATATCAAGTCTCCAAACTTACCGGCCTTTAGCCAGAGTTCCTCAAGGTTAATTCAACTTTTATACGTGTAACCCTTCAAGGAGCAGATCGGCGAATGACAGAATTATCGACAGCCATTTATCATCGCACATTTAAAATTGCGCAATAACCGTCTAAAAATGTATTCCCGCAAAAATAATGCACAAATTTCGTACACATCCAAGTGCTTTTTATTAAAGATAAAATTCCTTATGCATTCAAACATTGTCAATAATTCGTACAGCACAGCCTGATGGTTTGGTACAGGAATTCTCCTTCAGATGAAAAATTTTCAGCTTAACACCTTCGATATCTTTAAAAGATATTAAATATCATATTAATTTCATGTCGTTAAGCCATCCCTTTCTAAATCTTGATAACATTTTTCAATAATCGTAATCGAATGCACATCGTGGCATCACATTTGCTATTATCAAGCACAGCAGAAAAAGTGCAATGAAATATCTGCAATTCAAACCCATGAGGAAATCAATCACAGTAATCGCAATAACAGCGGTATTCATATCGCAATTTCTAATCAACGATATGGTGCTTGCCAAACAAAAGCAAAAGGATAGTTCCAGTCCCACAGACCGGACGTTAGCAAAGAATTTTAACCTTCACTATACCGGCAAGTATTGTAAGGAATGCCATGAAAAAATTCCCCGACCGGGTGGTGACCCATTTTTAAGATTTGGCGGCGATTTCAATAAATTATGCGGCAAATGCCATGGCAGTAGCCAGGGAAATTATCCACACCCGATAGACATAAAGCCGTCTGCAGGGAAAAAAGGGGATATACCGAAAAGCTTCCCGCTGGTTGACGGGAAAATATCTTGTAAAACATGTCATGATTTATATCTGCAGTGCCAGGAAAGCTCAAAAAAGAAAAAAATGACCTCATTACGGGGGGCACCGTTTAAGGAAAGAACAGACTTTTGCTTTAACTGCCACAACAAAAAGAATTATGAGATGCAGGATGCACATGATCAAATTGATGAAAAAGGAAAGATTTACGCAAATAAATGCCTGTACTGCCATGTGAAGATGCCTAAAACAAAAATAGATGAATTCAAGGATATCAAGCTCGTAAAAAATATAGAAGCCGTTTGCCAGGGATGTCATGTCATCAGCGGGAATCACTCCGGAAATTTTAACCACATGGTCAAGCCGTCTGATAAGTACTTGTCAATAATGAAAAATATGGAAATAACCTTCGGCATCAATATGCCACTGGACGATAAAGGAAAAATAACCTGCATAACCTGCCATAATCCACATGAGAAAGGTGTCATTCCGGCTGAAAGGCCGGCTGCAAAGGGCGCGGATTCGAAATTCAGGCATCGTTTGCCGAAAATAATGTGTATGGAATGCCATAAAGTATAAATAATACTATCAACACACAGGGGGGCAGAAAGTTTGGAAGCAACAAAAAAATATCTTACATTTTCCATATATGTTGCCGTGGTGTTTATTGTTTTAACCCCCGGTTTTCGGGCTGAAGCCGCGGACAAAGAAAACTGTCTCATGTGTCATAAATACCGCTTTATGGGCAGAATTGATGAAAACGGGAAAAGAATAAATTATAATGTTAGTGAACATATCTACAGTAAAAGCGTCCATCATAGTGTTCCTTGCCGAGACTGCCACACGAATATTACCAGACTGCCCCATGACCCCGTAACAGAGGAGGTCAACTGCGCCAATGTATGCCATGTCAAGCCACCGTTTTCCGATGAAAACTTTTCCCATGAAAAGATCATTAAGACTTACGAAGAAAGCGCGCATGCCATTAAGCCGGACGATTCTCCAGAGTTGAAAAAAGCCAAGCCCTATTGCAAGTTTTGCCATCTCAACCCGGTTTACACCAGAGTGGATGAAGAACGAATTGCGTTTGAAGAAACCTTGCTTCGATGCCAGAACTGCCATCAGGAAAAAGGTGTTACACAGGCATATATCCATATGACCCATCGTCTGAGGCACAAAACATCCCGTTCACCGCAGGAAATTGTCCAATTATGCAGCAAATGCCACCAGGATTCGACCCTAATGGAAAAATTAAACGTTTCCAAGGAAGGCCAGGAGGCGGTGCAAACCTATTTTCGTTCGATCCACGGCAAATCCGTTACACTGGGTTCTCAGAGTGCTGCCGACTGCATAACCTGTCATGCTTCAAGTGCGCTGCATGATATTTATAAAAAGGACAATAAAAAAGCTTCGATTTATAAAGACAATATCCTGCAGACTTGCAAGCAGTGTCATGAACGAACCAACAGCTGGCTCGTTCAAATTGGGGTTCATCCCAAAGCGCATGACGAGGGACACCCGGTGATTCATTTTGTGAGCACATTCTTTACATTTGCGCTGTATGCTACGGTATTCAGCCTGCTGGGTCTTTTGATGCTGGAAACTCGCACCAGGAAAAAAGACGGGATCAAATTCCTGTTAAGACACGGCACGAGTTGGCAAGGAAAATTAAAACGCATAGTTAAAAAATAAAGGTTGGAGGCTTTATGTCAAATTCATCAGAAGCGGTCGCTTTACCCACCGCAGAAAAAGCGACAGAGGACGATTATTTTACATATATAGAAGGTGTCGGAAATATCCCAAGGGATATTTATAAACATGTTGAATCAGATCCTAAAGGGGACTTGCCCCGATACTCGGTTCATATCGTTATCCAGCATCTTTTGGTTTTGTTTACTTTTCTCGCTCTGGCTGCCACGGGGGTTCCGCTGCTTTTCAGCGAAAGTTTATGGGCGCATTACATGATATCGCTTTTCGGCGGCGCCGACATTGCTCGCATCGTTCACCGCATAGCGGCATTTACCATGATGTTCGGTTGTGCCTATCATATCATTACCATCATCTTTGGGACCATCCGTCAAATAGTTTACAAAAAGTTCGATTACAAAAAGACCATGATTCCAAGAATTAAAGACCTTTGGGATGTCATCCATGATGTCCGGTATTTCTTGGGTTTAGTTCCCTTCAGGCCCAAAATGGAAAAGTTTATGTACAAACAAAAGCTGCATTATTATGCCATCATCTGGGGCAATTGTGTTTTGATCATCGCAGGGTTGGCATTGCTGTATCCGGATACCATGGCCAGGATATTCCCTGAGACTCTGTCTAAATTGCTGCCCCAGGTTGTTGAAAAAGGCGTATCTTTCCCGGCTTTTTTCCAGGAGTTTGCAAGATTAATGCATGCCGATGAGGCTGTTATGGCCCTGATCGTCGTGGCATTCTGGCACTGGTCGAACGTTCATTTGGTACCGGGACGGTTTCCGCTGCAATGGACGTTTTTAACCGGCAAGATAACTAGAGAGCATCAAATCGAAGAGCATTTTCAGGAGTATATCAACAATCTCAAGGAAATTCCGGAGGAAAGGGAATATATGAAAAAGCTCCTCAAAGAAAAAGGTTTAGAAACACTGCCAAAGGTGTCTGTTTCTTAGCTGCCCAGAATTTATTGAAACCTAAATTGTCCGAGACAGCGTCTATCCTGATTACGGAGGTAACATAAAATTGAACCAGACGAATAAAAAAAGAGGAAATCATCCACTGGCATCCTATTTAATCGGGTCTGTTTTTATCTTAATCACATCGGTCGTGCTTGTCGGTGTTTTGTATCACCTGGCCTTTTCTTCCTACGGCCCTCAGCTTTTAATGCCGCTGAAAGAAAAATTTTTTACCAAACCGACATCAACCATCTTAACAGAGGCCAAGCGCTTAGAGGATTATGAAATACACCGGCATTTTCACAACATCGTTGGATTCCCTGAAGTTCCTGAAAACGCACGTTCTGTATGTTACATCTGTCATTCCGACTACCCCCATAGTAAAACCAAAAAAGTAAGGTCGCTGTTGAATATGCATACCCAGTATTTTGTATGCGAAACCTGTCATATTAAAGAAAAAGAAGGGGCGAAGGTTGTCTATGAATGGTACAATCCTTTAAACGACAATCCCAGTGGTCCGTTTTTTGGAACAAGTTATGACCCTGAGACCGGAAATATCATGGAAGTTGATGATTTGATTTCCAGAATAGCGCCTTACTTTAAAACTGGAGATGCGACTGAGTCGGCCATTCAGATGCAGGACGCGCCGTTGGCCCAGGATTATGTAAAAGTTAGAGATAAGCTCACTCCCGAGCAAAGAGATGGTGTTAAAAAGAAATTCCACGTCAATATCAAACCCAGTGGGCATGAATGTAAAACCTGCCATTCGAAAGACAGTATTCTGGATTATAAAAAATTGGGATTTGCTGAAAATAGAATTGTGGATCTCGAACAGTTGAATGTCAAAGGTTTGATAACAAAATACAAAAATTTTTACCTCCCGAATCTTTTAGAAAACAGCAAATCTGATACTCTTAAAACCAAAAAGCGAAAAAAGTCCGAAAAATAGGGAGCTGTTGTTTGATTAAAACAAAAACTATTATTTATTGTGCAGTGATCCTTTCCGGGATGGTCATTTCAGACGTCTGCTACGCCAAAGATTGTATTGGCAGTAAATTTCTTTTCGATATTAAGCCAAAGGCCGACCAGCCCAGTGATATCGCCATGGGCCCCAACAAAGATATTTATCTGGTGGATGGTGTCAACAACAGAATCATCGTCGTCGACAGTTCCGGAAAGCGTAAGTTTGAGTTCGGACAAAAAGGAGCAGGAAAAGGCGACTTCAAATATCCGATGGGTATCGATATTTCTGATGACGGCAAAGTGTTTATCGCAGACACGGGCAACCACCGAATCCAGGTTTTCAACTTAAAGGGTGATTTTAAATACATGTTTAAAGTGAAATCCGGTCCTAAAGAAACACCTTC
>CAXMTB010000112.1:0-10702 GCA_964195835.1 uncultured Nitrospinaceae bacterium
ATCGAGTTTCATCCCTTCGATTTCTTTTGCCATCGAGCCAAAAAATATATCGCTATACATGATTATTTCATTTATTTTTTCTTCATGTTGACGATGTGATTTCCATGAATACATACAATTGATCACTGCTTGGTCATGGGATTCTTTTTCCAGCTTCGCAAGGAAATTCGGATAGGTCTTTTTGATTTTTTCAAGTTCTTTTTCAGCCGCTTTTTTCAGATTCGCCTGAGTGTTTGATATTTCAATCTTGAGTTTTGATTTTTCACGAGCTGCACCCAGAGACCCAAGTATCCTTTCATAATTGTTTGCATGTATTTTTTCTGAAACAGCAAGGGCGCTAAAAAGATAGGCAATATTAGGATATTCTTCAACAACAGCTTTTTTCGAATAAGCAAAATAATGTTTATGTGCGGCCATTTCTGATAGATATGCATCTTTAAGAACATCCATAGTTATCGGAAATCCATGATCTTTTTTCAGCTTATTTTCTTCCGAAAATACAGCGGCAATCGATAATGGACAGGCGAATGAAAAGAAAGCAGAAATATAAAGAAATTGTCTTCTTGAAAGTGCCTTCATGCACCCTCCAAGGATTCCATTTAACGACATTTGACATTAAATACTACCTCAATCGAGCGAAATTGAGATAGTAGGTTGATCTCAATATCACTGATCGAGAAACTTCTTGGCTCCCACCCGAATCCCCTTTCCCGGCAGCACCATGAGAGTTGAGGTCCCATGGGCAATAAGGTTCCCTTCTTTGTCTTTTATACTTGCTTCGGCATAATTGATGGATCGTCCCGCTCTGATGCAACGCCCCTGTGCGGTCATCACTCCCGAGCTTACCGATTTCAAATAGTTGAGCTTGAGATCAATGTTTACCAAACCCGCGTCTTCAGGCAGTTTTAAAAATACGGACCAAAACGTTGCGGTATCGACAAGTGTGGCCAACACGCCGCCGTGAACAATCCCGAATGGCTGCAAATGGCATTGCTCGGTTTTAAGCTTCACCATCGCCTGATCCACAGAAATCGAGACCAGTTGCATTCGAAGGTGCCGAGGATAAGGGCTGGTGTTCACTATTTCTATCAGTTTGTTGATATAATCATCGTTTGGCTGTAGCATTGAAAAACCTCGATCGGGTGGGGGACGATAGGATGTCCCGTTTATCTCCTTTTCTGATTGTTAAGACAATATTCGACAATACTTTCACCTCAATTGAACGGGGTGGTGCATAACAACGGACTTTGAAAAAGCAACAATGTGGCCCAGTCGATTGTGCAAACGCTTGTTATGCTATTCTTCCTTATTTTGCGGTATTCTTTTTAAAAACCAATCTGACAATTTTCTTTTCGGAGCAATATCTTTTTCAATTTGATCTAGCCAATGATTTATTTCTGAAAGTCGGAATGGTTTTTTGAATATCATTATTCCTAATGAATTTGCTTTAGCAAAATGTTCCTTGGTGAAAGCTCCGGACATCATTGCAATATGATTACATCTACATCCTTTGTTAATTTGTTCTTCAATAAAAGCGAACCCGTCCTTAAAAGGCATATCCACGTCTGACACAATTACGTCTGAACAAGCTTGGTTTTTTGGACACGGGCACTTATGCGCTTCAGTTAGTGGACATAAACCTGGGTGTGGAAAAGTAAATACCTCATATCCTCGGTTATCGAACAGTGACCATAATATTTGCCGAATCTCTTTTTGATCATCGAAGATAAGGGCTCGATAATTCATCATATTGCTCCTTTTTGAGTGGGTAAACGGGTTCTTCAGCCGCAGCGATTAACTTTTGAAATGTTTTAACCATTATATCCAGATGTTCCTATGGACCGCCCCCCCATTCAATATTTTTCTGTATTGGTTGCTGAAAAGCCATTATAATCTAAATATTTTAAAATGCTACGGATAAATCGCAAAAGAAAGATACTGCCTATTATCATGATATCAAATAAAATCAAAAAATTGATCTGACTTGTCTTTCAACTTTACAGGCTTTGGCCGTTTTAATTTTATTCAAGGTTTTTCTTTAACGCTTTTTGTCCTTCAGCAAATCCTTCAGACTCGCGAAAGGCTTGTTGTCGTGATGCAGCTCTTGCCCGCCGGCAGGCGTCGTTTTGTCATACCATTCCGCAACCTGATCCCGCGAATGCTCATTGTCGTGACAGTAGATACACAGCAATTCCCAGTTGCTGCCGTCCGGCGGATTGTTATCGTGGTTATGATCCTTATGATGGACCGTGAGTTCTCGAACTCTCTTGCCTGAAAATTCGCGCCCGCAACGCGCACAGATCCACGGAAACATCTTGAGCGCTCGACCCCGATAGGTCTTCTCCTGGCGCTCTCGGTCATGCCGAGCCTCGGCTATGATATGATCCAGCCTGTCGGACTCAGTGCGCGTCTTCTTCGATGACATGTGGGTACCCTCCAGTCGTTCGGTATGGATTAAGTTTAACGGCCATAATTATTGCAGGCTGACTAATGCCAAATTTTCGAGCTAAAACACCTTGGCTGACACCAAGCTCACGCACGGCCCAATAACATGAGGATCCTCCTGGCAAAGAATCGATTTGTAGCGATTTTGAAAAAGATGGCCGGATTGACGATGGCGTCTATTAAATGAAAGTGGTTTGGAATTAATGCCCAGGCAAAGCACAAAGTTCGGGTTTCAACTAAAATATCGCCAAGTTTTGCTAAAAAGTTATCCCTGTCTTTATAGTCTTTAAATATGTCCTGCGATCAATACCTCTGGCGATAATCTGGTGCAAGGCTCCTGGAGCATCTATTCCTGACTTACGCGGCATATGACGCTCATGTCAGGAGACCATTACATATGTCAACTTATAAACCTATGTATGTCCACTGTTTTCCATCCCATTTTCTCGCACATTTCCGTAAACTGACCTTCGCTTATATTCTCAAATTTGACACCGACTCCCGGAATCTCCATAGCCTCTCCCCACAATAGTTTCCATCTCACTTCACCTAAAATTGGATTTTGGTCCTCTAATTCTTTGAACACCATCATCACTTTAGCGCCGTTTTGTAAATTGTCGACGGAATAAATAAAACATCCCCCTTTGGAAACATTAATTGTTACGGTTCGATCGATTCCTTTTTCGATAAAGTCGCCAGTCTTTGATAACAAAACATTAAAATGAAACTTCTTTCTAGGGCTCAACCGAATTGGTCTTGCGATAAACGATCGGCATTCTTCCTTTATGAATGCTTCTAATGTTTTATTTTTACTCGCTCGACCGTAGTGAAGTGATCGTATTCTTCCTGTTTTCTCTTCAAAATTTAGATGTGCCACAGGGAACTGATAAAGTACATCATGAATTAATCCTTTCTCATCATTAGACGCCTTCACTTTTGTCTTAAGATCCACCATTACACCATTATAGAAATTTTCGGACAACATTTTGTGAAGTTTACCAAGTGATGGTACGGCGTCTACTTGAACCCCGAGAGGTTTTAGGGCATTTATATATGCTTGCCTTGCTTTTCCTTCTTCTTGACAGACCAATATTACCTTAACGTTCATTGAAATACTCCTCGTCAAAGATTTCTATTTCACCTGTTTTTCAAACACTCTGCCCTGTCTTTATTATCTTTAAATATGTCTGATGCCTTTGGCAATAGTGATGTAGGGCTCCCGGAGCATCTATTCTTGAATTATGCGGCATATGATTCTCATATCAGGGAACCATTACATATGTCAACTTATGTACGTCCCCTACTTTCTCATCAAAACGAGCCGGGTGATTGAAAAATTGATTTGCATTATTGATACCCCAACCGAGCATTGGAATGCCAATAAAAATGGATGACCCGACTATTATGGTTAAAGCAGGTCTAATTGTATGCTTCATCTATTTTTGATTCTTTATTCGCTTTATTGGGAGGCACGTTCACCGGCACGGCAAAGTCACGTCCTTGGTGAAAACGAATGTTAGTCCTTGGACTCAAAATAATTCGATAACAACGTTTGCCATTCACCGATGAATTCTTCGTAAGCACTCTCACTGAACTCAGAAATGAACATCTCCCCAGTTGCTGACAGCGCCATATATTTGTACGTCACCTGAACTTTTGTTCTTTCAGCTTCCAGTTCCGTACACTTCACTGTGACAACGGCAATTTTATCTTCAGGCTCTATTTTGTAGAATTGTACGAGATGCGATTGGGGATCATATTTCTTTACGACCCAAATCGCATCTGTTGTTCCGTGATCATGGGTTTTTGTCAAGAAAACATAGTCCTCCGACAGTTCGGTTGTTCCCATCACATTTTCGTAGTCCCAACTTGGCACCCAGTATTTTTCGCCTTCGGGACTGAACAATGGAAACAGCTCTACAATAGAAACAGTCATTTCGAAGGATTTAGTGTGGCTAATTGATTTCATGGATTCTCACTAAGGGTCAGGCGTCGGCTGGATGCTTTTGTTCGACATTATCCTCTGGTAATGAAACTGCGCACAGGCTACCCGTCCCGCATCATCGAAGGGTATGCCTTCCTTCTCCAGCAAAGACTCGATCTCCTCTCCTTCAAGCAGCCCTTTGATTGCAGTAGCTACATTATCGATCTCTGCGCAGGAAAACGCTTGCGAATTCGGGTAAAACTCGGACACCTGATCTTCAGCGGACAACCCGGACTTTGAGAGCAAAATCCGGACGATCTTGGGATTGTCATTTAGTCCGGTCCAGATGACACCCACAGACCCGAAAGGAGTTGACTTTATGATCTTCCTATTCATATTTCGAACGTAGAGATGACGCACAGCTATCTTTGTTGAGTCCATCTATTTGTTGAAAACGACAGGTCACCGATTATCTCCTCTCAGCGCATTCCTTGAAGCTCTATCCACAAGTGTAAAAAGCCTATCAATATCATCTTTTTGATTCGATGCCTGATGTCCACGCACTTTAACAAATTCACAGTCCAACCGATCGGTCATTCTATAAAATTCCTGATACAGCTCATAATTGTTGAGGCGCTTATTCTTCTTTGAACGATAATCATTTTGCTCAAACCGATCACGTCTTCCCTGTAAACCCATGATGTTTTGAGAATCCGTATACACAATCACCCTACTCCCCAATGCTTGAATATCGCCTATCGCCCATAATAAAGTCTGCAATTCCAGTTTCGTTGAAGACGTATGCTCAAATCGCCTCACTTTCACGCGCGGCCTCAACGAATCCAACGAAAGTCCACGTTCAGACACAGCCAGGTAAGCCCCATATCCAATATTTGAATGAGTATTCACACTTCCATCTGTAAATATCATCAGTTCATCCATAAAAATATTACCTTATTTCATAAAACGCTAAAACCGTATCACAGCCATTCTATAGAAACAGAATTCTGCCTAATCATTCAGCCATCCCGCCGTTTCCAGCCGTCAGTTGAGTTTCTCATCGGCCCTTGAAACTCAATAGCAAAAACGAATATTAATAATTAGTGTCCATCCATAAATACATTTGAGCACTAAGTTGTTTCCAATTCATAAATGAGATATTTTTTCGATGAGCAAGGCCGCACAAGGGTTTTCGCCCGAGGCGTACGCCTGTAAGTCGAGGGCGGAAAACCTCGAAAAACGCCGCTCATCGGAAAAATAGCCATTTATGGATGGACACTAGGTTACGCCCCCTTTACTCCCTGCCTCTAATTCCTCCCAACGTTGATACAGCTGCTCAACTTTCTTTTGGGCTTCTTGATGTTTGGCATATATTTCCGCCAATCGATCGGCATCACACGTGATTTCAGGATCATGAAGCTGTCGTTGTAAGTTATCCGCAATACCTTCTGCCTTTTCTATCTGTCTTTCAATCCGGTTCAGCTCCTTACGCTCTTCGTAGGCCAGCTTCCGGGGTTTCTTATTCGGGAGGCTTTGTGAGGTTTCACCGGATTGGGGTGTGGCGGACAGCCTGTCTTTTCTGTATTGAAGCCATTGGTCATAATCTGCGAAATATTCCACACCGCCATCCCCATCGAGGTAAAGCAACAGATCACAAAGACGCTCCATGAGGAACCGATCGTGCGTAATGAGGACGATGGCGCCGGGAAATTCTTCCAGACTGTCTTCGAGCACCTCAAGCGTGGGGATGTCCAAATCGTTGGTGGGCTCGTCTAACAGGAGGACATCCGCCGGTTGCAACATCAAGTTAGCGATGAGAATGCGGGCCTTTTCTCCACCGGAGAGCCCGGAAACCGGCATTCCCAACTGCTCTGTTTGAAAGAGGAATCGCTTGGCCCAAGCGGTCACATGGAAAGGCCGCCCTTGATATATGACCGTGTCTCCTTCCGGAGACAGGACTTGCCGCAAGGTCTGGCTCCCGTCCGATAGCTCCCTTTTTTGATCAAACGTCACGATCTGTAAACCCTCCGCCACTTTTACAGAACCGGCTTCGGGCGCCAGCTTGCCATTAAGAATATGGATAAGGGTACTTTTCCCCGTTCCGTTTCGCCCCATGACCCCGAGGCCCATGCCTGGTGTGAGTATCAAGCTGAGATTGTCAAAAAGGAGTTTTCCACCCAGGCTTTTTCCTAGTTTTTTCGCATCCAAGAGTTTTTTCGTTCTTCGGTGGGTGGTATCAAAAGCGATGTCAACGCTTCTGTTTTGGGCGTTACGGCCCTTCACCGTCTCAAGATCTTCCTGAAGTTGGTAAGCCTTGTCGATTCGGTATCGCGCCTTTGTGGTTCTCGCCTTGGGACCGCGACGGAGCCATTCTATCTCACGTCGGACTTTGTTGGAAAGAACAGTTTTAAGTTTTGCCTGTTCATGGATATACTTCTCCCGCTTTTCAACAAATGCGCTGTAATTGCCCTCCACTTTGAGAAACCCCTCCCGATATCGCCGGTTCAGCTCAACAATCCGGTTTGTCGTATTTTCCAGAAAGAACCGATCGTGGCTCACCAGGACAAAAGCGAAGGGGGCATCTTTTAACAGTTTCTCCAACCACAAAATCCCTTCCAGATCCAGATGATTGGTAGGTTCATCCATGAGGAGTAAATCCGGTTTTTGAAACAGGGCTTGACCAATAGCCATTCTTTTGCGCCACCCGCCGGAGAGTGTTTCTACCTTTTGGTTCGTGTTATCCACTTCAATGAGGCTCATGATTTCCTGACGTCGCTTACTGACTTGCCATGCCTCAAGCTCTTTGGGAATGGGGTGGAACAAGGTTTCCTCTATGGTTTTCTCCGGATCGAGAACGTCTTCTTGCGGGAGGTAAATCACGTGTGTGTTTCTTTTTCGCGAAATCTCTCCGGAATCTGCAGGCTCCATATCAGCGAGGATTTTCAAGAACGTGGATTTCCCGGCACCATTGGGACCGATCAAGCCCAGGCGCTCATTGTCGAAAACCTGAAGAGAAATATCGGCAAACAGGGGCTGCGCCCCATAGGATTTGCTCATAAAATGGGTGCTTATCAGTACGTTTGAAGTCATCTATTTCTTTCTTTTCCCTAATTTGAGCGATTGTCGAGGCTTGCCGATCGTAAGATCCCGCACTAGCGGGGAGATGCAAGTTGAGCAAATAGTGTCACATCCTGAATTGTGAACAGGCGCGCTCCGTGGAAAAATCAAAGGGACGTAAAATCAAGATAACCAACTAATAGATTTAATAAAATACATCGTTGGTCATTTATTATTCACTATTCAAAATTTGACAACATCCCCTAAAATTTGTCTAATACTAGATGAATGATTTGTTTTTGATGGTTAAAATCTTTTGGGCTTAAAACATCAATGACAACAGCGCCCTTTATGGCAACCATTCGTTGAAAACGATTGTCGCCAACCCAAAAAGCCTCATCACCGATATCTGGTACAACATCCACCTTGGAGAGGGATTCAAAGTTTTTTTGCATCTTGTCAAATTCTATGCGTGCTTTCCCAGGGTCGTTGTACACATAGGTGACATAGGTGATTAATTTTAGAAAATTTGATTTCGACCTGATGGTACAATTATATGGGTGTATCTTATAGATTTTTTTCTGCAGGTCCTCAGGAGAAACCATGAGATCGCGGCTACTTTTCTGAAGATCATCAGTAGAAACAACCAAAATAGTGGCGGCATTTTCAAGCGTAATGCTGCTACAGCGGTTGGTACCGTCCGTCTCTGTCGCAAGGATTTTAGAACTAGTACACAGCATACCCAAATTCAAAAAGAGAATCGAAATTGTCGTGAGGCGCAATAATCGTCTGAGTTTCATAATATTTCCCATCTTCTAATCGGTTGGGATAACCAGTTTGAAAAAGCGCCAGCTTTTTCAAATCTGTGTTCATCCCCTTGTTAAATGCTTATATTAACTCATTTCGTATTTTTCTTTAGATTTGAACGATTTTTTTTCACATTCTGTACCAATAATTAGATATCAAAACAAGTATATAAAAAAGAAAAGGGCCACTTAAGCTAAACAATGAAAACGAGCAAATGGTGTCAAATATTGACACCATCCCTCCACGTTTTTCCTAAGGGCTAATCATCCTTTACAAGCAGATCTTGCATGGCCTTTTCATAGCACTCCGGGCAAAGGCCATGAGAAAAATCCACCCCTGTTCGCTTACCCACGTAGACCTCCACCTGTTCCCAGTACCCTTCATCGTCCCGGATTTTCTTACAGGAAGCACATATGGGGAGGATGCCTCTCAGGGTTTTGATTTCTTCGTAGGCCTTCTCCAGTCTGTCTGCCCGTCCTTGTGCCAATTCATATAACCTGACATTTTCAATAACCAAGGGATCAAAATCCTCACCTTTAGGAGTCTCCTTGTCGATCATCTCATACTGAGATAAAACGATTTTCTTCTCCATGTCGAAGCTCTTTTTGTGAAGCAAGAACGTCTTTTTGTGTTTGTCGGAAAGGTAGTACAGACACAAATTCAAGGGGCAGGCGAGCAAGGGGTTGTCGGAAACCTTGTGCAACTCTACGTAAGCATCGATCCCGTACAGATTGTGCCAGATGTAGTTCTCGCCCTTATCTGCAGGCTCGACGTCCAACTTTTCAGCAAAACCATTCTTTACAAACATTTTCGGTTATGTTGGTAAGATCTTCCAGGCTTCCTTTTTCCTCAAACCCGAAACCTTTGCTGTTCAGGTATTCGATGATCTCCTTGCCAACATCTCTGAGAATAGATCCCTGAGCGAACGCATTGTACTTGGCCAAAATTTTACCATAAGAAACCAAAAGAGCTTCGTAAAGGGTTTTCTCGAAGTCTTTCATTTTTAACTCCCGGAAAAGGCCGTTCGTCAAGAATAAACGAAGAATGTTAATGTTATTCCCCTAAAAAGGAAGCGGTCCACTAACCTTCCATTCGAGCTTTGATGCTGTCCCCCATTAGCTGCGTTACTTCAATTGATCCGCTACGGATTGATTCAATAATTTTTGAGCTTCGATGAGCATTTTATATTTTGATTCAATTTTTTCTAAATTTTTCGACAAAATTGCCTTCAATAAATCTCCCTCCATTTCAGCAACATCGATTCTTTCATAATAGTCCATAGTCTCTTTGAGATGGGCGATAACGATCTTGCCTGTCAGGATTGGGTGGTTGTTCGTTACATTTGCATCCTCAAATCTTGTTCCATGTTCAAGCTCAACTTCTAAACCTTTTCGGAAAGCCTCAAGGGGAATATTCATTCCTTGGGTATTCACAATATTGAGAACCGTAGATGCTTCTTCTCCTGAAACAGTTGGATCCGTGATTTCGGACCAGTCACGCAGCCCGATTTCGTTGCAGACTCGTTTTACTTCATCAACTGTTATATACTCCGGTAGTTTCATAACTTTCTCCTTTCATGAGGCATCTCGTATAAGAGATCAGATTACTAAATTGATCTCACATGACACACCTCGTAAGATATTGAAAGTCGACCAAACAACCAAATCAAGGAGGTGCATCCCATGAGACTTAAAGATTATGGCCGAAATCCGATAAAACGTAAAGTATATATTCAACAGCCCGGTTTATTACTGATTGGTATTGATATCAGCAAAGCCAAGCACGATGTCTACATCGGCACACAAAACGGCATCATACAACGAAAAATCACATTCGCCCATTCTCGCGAAGGGTTCCAGATGTTTGAAAATACAATACGAAAAAGTATGCCCAAAGCCAAGTTCCGGCGAGTGCTCATCACCATGGAGCCTTCCGGCATTTACTGGCACGCTTTAACCCACCCAAGAGCCGCAACGATCACATTTCCAAGGCCCAGGATGAAAAGCCCGATCTCTGGTCCTTCGAAGATGGTCTTTTTCAGTAAGCGTAAGCAGTCTTTTCTCTGAGCCCTGTCGAATCCAAGCTCTACCCTCGTATTCATGGTACGGAATGCTTATTGGTCTTTGTGCGATGATGACCAGCAATCGTTTGCCACACGACTTGTCAGGTCCATTCTCATCTCCGATTTGTTGCACATAACATGTATTAGTTGACCTAAGTGAAAAATGAAAATTATCACTTTTTGACAACTAAATCAGAGTTAATAAATATTTTTATCGGAATAACTTAACGTAAAATATAAATAAATTTTGTTTTGAAGGATATCTGCCAATCTGTAGTGGTCAAGTAAAAACGAACACTTTTTAATCCGCTTTGCGGTATAGTTCTTTCTCATATGCGAACGGGGTTTTATAACCCAGCGTTGAATGCTGTCGGGTGTCGGGGGTAGGGCCAATTGTGTCTCCTTAT
>CAXMTB010000113.1:0-10679 GCA_964195835.1 uncultured Nitrospinaceae bacterium
ATTCTTGACAACGAATTTGGCGGCAACACCCCTACACCGGTTCAGCTGGAAAAGATTTATAAAAAGCACATGGCCCATCGCGAAATCGAAAAAAATCTCGAAACCATGAAAAACTTCGGCGCCGATGTGCACTATTATTCAGTGGATGTTCAAGATGCCGACACAATAAACGCGATTTTAAATGATGTTCGAAACACCCTTGGCCCCATAAAAGGGATTATTCATGGAGCGGGACGCCTTGCGGACTGCCGGATTGTCGACAAATCCGTCGAACAGTTTGAAACGGTTTTTAACACCAAGGTCAAGGGTTTGAACGTTCTTCTGGACGCCACAAAAAAAGACCTCCTCAAATACCTGGTACTGTTCTCGTCGGTCACCGCCCGGGTGGGGAACAACGGTCAGGCAGATTATGCCATGGCCAATGAGGTGTTAAATAAAATGGCCCAAAAAGAATCCATCCAACGCCCGGATTGCAGGGTCGTTTCCATCAACTGGGGCCCCTGGGACGGCGGGATGGTCTGTTCGGCGCTCAAACGAAAGTTTGAAACCAGCGGCATTGATCTCATCCCCGTGGACGCCGGCGCCATGTGCATGGTCCATGAAATGAAGGGCCATGGCAACTTGCCGGTGGAAGTGGTCATCGGCGCCAATATCCTTTTTGAAAAAGAAAAAGATGTTACCGAAATTGCAGAATCAGCCTTGGAACCGCCCATTGTTCCGAATAAAAAAGAAAACCTCTCTATGACCGTTCAGCGCGAAATCGATGTGGATCGATATCCGATTCTCGGCGCCCATATTCTGGATGGAAAACCCGTGGTGCCCTTTGCCTTGATCGCCGAATGGCTCGGCCACGGCGCTCTGCATGAAAACCCTGGACTTTTGCTTCACGGCCTGGACGATATGCGTATCTTTCAGGGCATCAAGCTCGATAAAAATAAAAAACACATCCGTCTCATGGCCGGTAAAACGAGAAAAAATGGCGCCGCTTTTGAGGTGGATGTCCAAATCAGAGACGGCATTAAGAACAATATCGAGGTGATCCACTCCGGGGCCACGGCCATTTTAGCCGATCAACTCGAACCGCCGCCCAGTTTTGACCTATCCGCATATATCGGCACCAACGGTTATTCAAAAACCATCGAAGAAATCTACAAAAATATCCTGTTCCACGGGGTTGAACTTCAAGGTATCCAGGAGATTATCGGGTATTCATCCCGATCCATCACCGCACGGATTTCTTCAGCGCCCTCCCCTGTAAAATGGATGAAGGAACCCTTAAGAAGCCGGTGGATCGCCGACCCCCTGGTCCTTGATTCCGCGTGCCAGATGGCGATACTGTGGTGCTTTGAAGAACGGGGCATGGTGTCTTTGCCCAGCTACAGTGCCAGCTATCGCCAGTACCGTGATGCTTTCCCCTCGGACGGGGTGACCGCGGTCCTTGAGATCAAAGAAGCCACCGATCACAAAATAAGAGGGGATTTCACATTCTTAGATACCAATGAAGTTGTGGTGGCCCGGATGACCGGCTATGAGGCGGTCATGGATGAATCTTTGTCCAAGGCATTCAAGTCCAAACATGCTGCATAAACTTTCAAAATAGTTTTCAACAAATTGATTATTTCTGCATGAGTATATTTGTCATTATTTTGCCTTTAATTATTTTGAATATTTAGACGTCATACCTATTTCAACTTTAGGCATTCCTTCCTGAATATGTTTTTTGCCTCGCCCTTGCCATGGCTTTGAGCACATCCACTTGAACATCCACATAATCATAGACCCGGGCTTTTTCTTTACCCGGCGCAGGCCGTAAAACACGCCCCAGGTACTGCAATACCCTTCCGCGGAATTTGATGGGAGTTACCAGAAACAGCGGCGACAGATCACTTCGGTCAAAGCCTTCCCCGATCAACTGCCCGGTAGCGATCAACACCTTGACATCTCCCTGATCCAGACGATCCAATACCGCCTGCCGCTCAGCGGCACTGAGATCACCGATCAAGAGCCCGGCGGAAATCTTATGCCGGAATCGTAAAATAGACTTCAATGTCTCACAGTGTTTTTTTCGATCTGAAAGCACCAGACAGACCCCTTGGTTATGCTCGACTTCCGCAGCGATATCCGATGCGATGAGGCGGTTTCGCTTGTCGTCCTGGGTCAGTTCCGACATCATTTTACTGTACTCGTTCACCGGATCGTAATAGGGCTTGAATTCCGTCTCCCGAATAATGACCTCGGCAGCTAAAACATCGCCGCTTTGAACCAGGAGGTCCTGATCAATTTTGTGGTGAACATCTCCCAAGTGCCAGAAGATGAGCCGGGACAAATTGTCCCGGCGATAAGGTGTTGCCGAAAGTCCCAGAATATACCTGGAATCGAATTCGGCCACCGCTTCGGTAAATGTTCTGCTGGGGCACCGGTGGCATTCATCCACTACCAAAAAACCGATCTCTTTTGAAACGTCTTCAGCACATTTGTACAGGGTCTGAACCAGGGCCACGGTCATCTCCTTACCCATATTGATTTTGCCGCCGCCGATAAACCCCACCGCATCCTTTGGAATCCCCAAGAACTGTTCGATGCGCTCCATCCACTGAAACGCCAGGTCCTTGGTGTGTACCACAATCAGGGCCGGCTGATTTCGTTGGGCAATGATAAAAAGGGCCATCACGGTTTTTCCGCTTCCGGTGGGGGCGCTCAGGGTTCCGAAGTCTTTTGACACCATGGCGTTGACGGCTTTTTGCTGAAACGGCTTTAACTGCCCCTCAAAATGAAAATCCATTGGCTTGAAGGTCCGGCGCTGATCATCGATGTCGTATTTTATACCTTCCCGTCTGCAAAGCAGCAAAAGCTGCCGCATGTATCCCCTGGGAATCCACAGACCACCCCCTCGAACTTTGTCATAAAATTTGAGCATTTTGGGGGTGCCTTGGTTCCACCGGCCCATGCGTACGTTTTCCATCCATTTGGGGTTGGGAAACGTCAGGGTCTTCATCAGTTTTTGACGAATCTCCGAAGGGATGTTGGAAAGCCGCAGGTTGTTGGTGAGGATAATTTTCAAATCATCTGCCCTTTTTTCGAGATTGCCATTCTTTTTGATATGCTTCATGAGTTGTTCAGATTAAACCTATATATGTGTCAATATCATCCAGCGGACTCACAATCCCTTCTTCGCCTTGTTGCAAAACATCGAGTCGATCCCAATAAACCCGTGCCCGATGACAATATGAATTGACAGCAAATATCGGATTTGATTATTGTCTTTAATGTGAATATCATAATCCTGTCGGGTATGTCCAATTTCATTTATAAATGTGGAAATCGATCATGATCAAACCAATTTATTTGGATTACAACGGCACCACACCCCATGATCCGGAAGTGATCGAGGCCATGCGGCCGTTTCTGGAAACCGAATTCGGCAACCCTTCCAGTTCCCACTGGTACGGCCTCAAACCCAAACAGGCCGTGGAGACTGCCCGTAAACAGGTTGCCGGCATCCTTAACTGCAGTCCAACCGAGGTTTTCTTTACCAGCGGCGGCACTGAATCGAACAACCACGCCATCCTCGGTGTGGCGCGGCGGTTCAGGAAAAAAGGAAATCATATCATCACCAGCAATTTCGAACACCCGGCGGTGTACGAGGTCTGCCGATATCTCGAAGCAGACGGATTCGAAACCTCGTATTTGCCGGTCAGTGGAGACGGTCTGGTGGATCCCGCCGATGTGGAAAGGGCCGTTCGGCCCACAACCATTCTGATCACCGTCATGCATGCCAACAACGAAGTCGGAACCGTTCAGCCGATTGCCGAAATCAGCCGTATCGCAAAAAAACACGGCATTGCCATGCACACCGACGCCGCTCAATCGGTTGGGAAAATCCCCACCGATGTAGAACACCTGAAGGTGGATTTGCTCTCGGTGGCCGGGCACAAGGTGTATGCACCCAAGGGCATCGGTGCGCTGTATGTGCACCCGCCGCTGGAACCTGAAAAATTCTGTTTCGGTGCAGGGCAGGAAATGGGTTGGCGGGCCGGTACCGAAAATGTGCTGGAAATCGTCGGGCTGGGGAAAGCCTGTGAAATCGCGCAGCGGGATCTGGAAAATAATATGGCCCGTATGAAATTTCTGCGCGATCGGCTGCACGAGGGACTATTGGGCCGGCTTTTTGATATTCGCCTTAACGGCCACCTCCAACACCGCCTTCCGAACACGCTGAGCATTTCCTTTAAAGGTCTGGAAGCCAACCGTATCCTGGAAGAAATCGGTCTTGAAGTGGCCGTATCCGCCGGAGCGGCTTGCCACTCCGATTTTGTGGAAATTTCTCATGTCCTGAAAGCCATGAACACTCCCTTGGAATGGGCCATGGGAACCCTCCGGTTCAGTGTCGGCAGGATGACCACCGAAGCCCAGATCGACAAAACGATCCGAGTGGTGGCTGACGCAGTCAACAAATTAAAAGTACTTTGCTATTAATTCAGGGCCTTCAAGAGCCTTAACTCAGACTGGCAAAAGCGATACGCCCTATAGGGCGCTATGTTTTCCCCTGCTGGTTACGCTGAGCGTTCTAAAAATGTGGTCGCAAATTGCGACCAGCTAAACTCTGAAAATAAAGGACTTAACATCTTTATATGAACATTCCAAAGAAACCCAACAACTTACCAAAAGAATTCGATAATCCGACCACCATACTAAAAATTTCTGGCGTTTAATTCTAAAATGAGATACGTAAATAAAAGCAGGTCGCTGCTTTTATTCATTCGATGTTGTTGAAACAAAATGGACAAAGAAGTCCTAAAGAAACTTGAAAGGGATAACCATGGCAGTAATCACTATTTCACGTCAATTCGGTGCCGAAGGGAAAAAAATTGGTCGACGAATTGCAGACACCCTAGGTTACTATTATGCTGACGAAGATATCATCGAAAGAGCTGTAGTAGAGATATATGTCTCTCCTGATGGGAGAAAAATCTTTGAAGCGGAACCGGGCGACAAATTGAAAAGATTTATCTCCATGCTTAATCCCTTTGGAACGAGTTTAATGGAACTCCCTTTAAGTGATAAAGAGAGATATATCGATGGATATAAATATGTTGAACTGCTAAACTTAATCATACCCAAGATTGCCAAGGAGGGAAATGCCGTTATCATTGGCAGAGGAGGGCAATATATTTTACATGATTTTGAGGATACCTATCACATACTCCTCATGGCCAAAGAAGAGGATCGGATTAAATTCATTCAGGATGATTACCGTGTTTCAAGGGCAAGAACTCTTCAGATTTTAAAAAGAATGACTAAAAGACGGGCCAATCTTTACAGTTACTTCGGCAAAAAGGACTATGATGATCCAAATCTTTATGATCTTGTTTTGAACATGAGTTTGGTGAGTATCGATAAAGCCGAGGAACTTATATGCAGGCTGATAAAGGGCTAACCCGTTTTCCCGCTATTCGCGGGATCTGCGAGCTGCGTTATTCCCGCCATGGAGGGACAGTAGTCCCCGCTATCGGGGCAAATGAACATCTCGTACACGTGAAATATACGGGCTAATCGGAAAGATTTGCTACGGACATGATAAGCTCAACCGATTTTTCAATGGGGATTCGGCTCATGTTCAACGTCAAGTGAAACAAAAGCGAGTCGTCAAATCCCGCCCCGCAAATTGATCTGCGAAACCACTGCAGATTCCTATCTCTTTTTTCTATAAACTTCCGGACGTGATCCGGGCTTATTTTATAGTTTTCCAAAGCATATTTTTTTTTCCAATCCATTGGTGCAACCAATCGAATATGAAAGTAATTTTTCATATCTTTTAGGAAAAAGTATGCTGCTCGTCCAATAATGACAACATTGTCTTCTCGGGCTGTTCCCAGGATAAGGTTTCCCAAGCTTTTCTGATATTCTTCCTCTTCTACCACGCTTTTGTCGTATCCCACAATTCGCTCTATATAGGATGTGCTGAAAGCCTTGGCGAACGTGTTGGATATATGATATTCTCTGCTTTTTTCAAAAGATTCCAATGTTCTTTCCGAGACATTCAGATCTTCGGCAATTTTTTGAAAAAGAGATTTGTCAACGTAGTGGTAGTCGAGTCTCTTTGCAAGCAACCGCCCCAGTTTCCTGCCGCCTGTAGCCATTTCTCTGGTGATCGTGATTACGGCCATGTGTCTTCTCCTCTGTTATTAACTAGTGCCCATTCATAAATGGTCTTTTTGCCCAATCTCTGCGTTATGCTCAAAAAAATAATCCTCGGAATATCAATTATATGCCTGCGGTTATTTTTCTCGCAGGCCTTGATCTTGAACAAAAATCCTCATTGATGGATGGACACTAACTATAAATTATAGAGTTACTCTAATCTATTAAAATTATTATAACTGTTATCTATGTCATCATTTTTCTCACCCCGCATCAAGTGCGGGAAAAGCTGTAGCGTAATCCAGAATATTTTGAGAAAGATATGGTTTAAGAATATCGGATCAGAATCGATATGACAAGAAAATTTTGGACATTCAATTTAGATTATATTACCTGAATTTTGCACGAGTCGGAGGCTTTCATATGCAAGGCAAGATTCAGGTATTAATTGGCGTCTGCTTTCGTAGAAAGATGCTGGACCGAATTCACCAGATCTTCGAGGGGGAAGGGTTTTGTGAAAACAGCATCAAACTGATTGTTCTCGAAGAGCCAGGGTGTTCCGGAGAAACCAATGATCGGAGTATACGGTCTACCGGAATTACGGATGTGCTTAACAACTTCCCGGCCGTCTATTCCCGGCATTAGGATGTCTGTGATCACCAGATCAAATTGACCGCTATCGAATTTTTGAATTCCCTTTTGTCCGTCCAAGGCAATATCAACCTTAAAGCCGGCTCTTGATAATGCCGTCTGAACGACATTCAATATCGCATTTTCATCATCAATGACCAAAATATGGTACATATCATCACCAAGTTTATCGATTAGGATATATGTCGCTTTCGAGTTTAGATAGATAATCGTTAATTTACATCTGTGAAACCCTGTAATAAATAAAAGGACAATGCAAGTTTGTCAAACCGAACAAAGCGTATTGGTTTTCTATTTTTCAACATGTTATTAACAAACACATAACCTCCTGGTCTCATAAGCAATTTTAAAGCGACAACCGATAAGCATTCAAAAATACACCCTTTTTAAAATTCATTTTTTTCTTAAATATTTCGGACAGATCTTCATTAAAACTGAGTTTTGAACAATTTCATATAATCAGCATATTCTTTGAAAATCTCACGAAATCTTTAATTTTCATTAAAGCATACTACAATAATCATAAAACCATAAAAGTCAACAGGTTGTATAACGGAAGATGCCGGTGGGTAACGAATTCTGGCGTGCAGGATTCAGACGGTATAAGGTGCTTATCTTTGAATTAAAAAAAGGCTCAACGTCGGACAGTACGTAATGATCAGCAATGCTGCCAGCAGCACGATCATAAAGGGTATGGCCGCCTTGTAGAGTTCTGTGATGGATTTATCAAAGCGGTAGCTTGCAATAAACAGGTTCATGCCCACGGGCGGCGTGAAGTAACCGATTTGCATATTGGCCAGAAAAATGATGCCCAGATGAACCGGGTCTATCCCATAATTGACCGCCACAGGGAGTATAATGGGAATCATGATAACCAGCGCGGAAAAAATGTCCAAAATGGCGCCGAGTATCAACAACAAAATGTTTAATAAAATTAGAAATACGATTTTGTTGGCCACATGGGCCTGAATCAGATTAAATATGCGCATCGGCACTTCAGCATCGATCAGAAAGTTGGTAGATGCCAACGCCACACCCAGAATGAGCAAAATCCCGCCCACCATTATCATCGATTCCCGCATAATGGAGGGAAGCTGAGAGATTTTGATCTCTTTGTATATAAAAACCTCCACAATCATCACATACATGGCTGTCACCGCAGCAGCTTCGGTAATGGCGAAGAACCCCCCGTAGATACCGCCCAGCACAAAAAACGGCAGGGGTATTTCCCATATCGACTCACGAAGGGCAGCAACAGTGTCCTTTGATGAAAATGGCTCACAAGGAATGGGATTTCGGCGGTTTTCCCACAGACCATATAATGACAGCATCAATACCATCAGAAGTGCCGGAAAAATACCGGCAAGAAATAAATCACTAATGGCCACATTTTTCCCGATGTTCATCTGCTGTGCGATAATTCCGTAAAGAATGAGAGGGAGCGAAGGTGGTAACAGCAGACCCAGGCTGCCTGACGATGTCACCAGTCCGATGCTGAATTTATCCCGGTAGCCGGCTTCGGTCAATGCCGGATAGAGCAATGCGCCCAAGGCGACGATGGTCACCCCTGATGCACCGGTAAAAGCGGTGAAAAACGCACAGGCAACAAAGGCGACAATGGCCAGACCCCCTGGCATACAACCAATAAATGCCTTGGTGACCCTAACCAGCCGGTGAGACGTCCTGCTTTCCCCGAGGATGTAGCCGGCAAATGTAAACAACGGTAACGCCAACAAAACCGGCGTATCGGCAATACGATAAATTTCAATGGCGATCACCGACAGATCAACACCCAAATAGTGAAATCCAAGAATTGAAGCTGCCAGAATGACGGCAAAAAGTGGTGTGCCGAAAATGGCAAGAAAAATCAATATTAGAGCAGATATATATAGGGTCACGATCGGAATTCAATAATGTTTTTGAAGTTTATAAATGATAACAAAAAATAGCGAAGCGAGATAACCATAAAGGCAAAGGGAATGATGGATTCACACAGCCATATCGGCACTTTTGCAAAAGATTCACCGCCGTAGACAAATTCACTTTGAACAAACTGCAAGCTGTAATAGGCCACGACGAGACATATTGAGGCCGTAAAGAGCTCAACGACAAATTTGACAACGATTTTCACACGTCCCGATAGATACCGATTCATAATGTCAATGTTGATGTGATTCCCCTGACGACTGGCCACCATTGCGCCTATAAGTCCAACCCACAGCACAAGCACACGCACCAGGACTTCACTCCAGACAATGCCGCCTCCGAAAAAATTACGAAGAAAAATCTGAAGAACCGCCAGGACGATCATCAACAGCAGTAATCCCACTAGAATCGAATCTTCCACCCGGTAAATGATCATCTGCGAACGCTCTAAAAAGGATTTGCGGGATTGTTTATTCATGGGTTTTGGACTCCTTTAGACGATATTCTTTAAGAAGGCTTTCCAGGGTATCCACCATTTTTTGGGATAACTTGCCGGCTTTGATCAGTCTATCGGGGACTTCCAAAGCGTCTTTTCGCCATTTCTTTAGAGCTTCGGAAGTGGGCTTGATAAATTCTATTCCTTGTTTATGCAGCGCTTCCACGGCTTTTATATTGTCTTCTCGGTTGCGCCGGTCAAGGGCTTTAAATACCTCGCCCATGATTTCTCGAAAGGTTTGTTGATCGCCGGGTGATATTTTTTTAAACATCTTGCGATCCACCGCCAGTACTCCATAAATGTATAGAAACGGCTCGTCCATCAAATATTTAATCTGTGTATGCCATTGCAGTGCCAAAGCCCCTATGGGCGGAGTGGTCACGGTGTTAATGAGGTTGGTTTGAAGACCGGCCCTAACATCGGCGATGGTCAAAGGGATGGGGGTAATGCCAAAAGCTTTGATTGCTTCCAGAATCATCGAATCATTATCCGGAATCCAGACTTTCTGCCGGCGCATATCTTCGACTGTTTGTATCGGTACCTTGGACATGACATAGGCAAAGCCGCCTTCGGCGAGTCCAAAGATGATAAAGCCGCCTTTCTCAAAGCCATCAATAATTTGCTTGTCCAGATGTTCACGAACATAATCGATCTCCTTGAACGATCTAAAAAACAACGGCAAGCTGTAAATCTGATTGTCAGGATAGAATTGCGATAAGCTGCCACTAACAAAGGCGCCGCCTTGAAGCTGTCCGATACGGATCTTGCGCAGTACCGCCTTGTCATCCCCCATTACACCACCGGGATAGAATTTTATCTGAACCCGATTATCGGTTTTACGCGCCAGCTCTTCGGCACCTTCGCGCATTTTTTCCATCCAGACAGAGCCTTCCGGCGACAGGGTGGCGATCTTGAACCTCATGGCCTGGGCCTGACCGGTGAGCATTACAATGAGTATAAACGCTATGATTCTAATCATTCTTAAAGCCCCTTTTTGTCATTTTTAGTTAAAAATATTCCTCCCCACTTTTCAACAGTTCTTTAGCCCTTTCCTGAGCAAGGGTGTTACTGAGCGTATATCCAGGCACATCTGTTTTAGCTTCAAGCACCTCGTTCAGAAGCCGGTCATGTAACTTTTGGTCAAACATCAGGCGGGCGTAGTGCTGAGCATACAAGACTTTAACCATCAGATTTTTATCCTTGGAAATCTCCAGAGCACGCTCAAAATGTCTTCGTCCCACATCGGGTTTGCCGCCCAGTGCCGGTGGTAGAAATGTCGCCAAAACACCAAGATACAAATGGGCACCCCCATCCTGATAGAATTCATCCAGTTCGATGACTTGCTTCATAATGGCTTCCACTCTGGAGATTCCAGCAACCGCGTTCCAATCTTCCCGATGCATCTGAATCCATGCAGACCATGCCGATCCCAGTGTAAACAGATCCGGAACATCCTTTATTTCCA
>CAXMTB010000114.1:0-10409 GCA_964195835.1 uncultured Nitrospinaceae bacterium
TGGCCGTCCAAGGGAATGTCATCCGGAATAAGCGGGGAAGGGAAGAATATTCTGGGGGAGGTGTTAATGCTGTTCATTTCTTCCAGACTGTTGGAGATGTTTTCAATCAGTTCTTTGTCTTCGAGAATTTCCACTCCCCTGTCAGAGAGAATAAACAGCGAGTCTCGATCGCTGCTAAAAACAAAAAGTTTCATATACCGGGTGTTCAAGATCTGCTGGAATTTATTAATCAGAAAAGAACCGACACCATCGAGTTTCTGCTGAATTCCAATTTGTCTCAGAACCTGGCAAAACGTACTCATCTCATCATGCGCATGCTCGAGTTCTGAGGTTTTTCCCTCCAGCTCTTTTGTATAGTTCTCCACGCGGCCTGCCATTTCATTAAAGGACTCGGCAACTTCTCCAAATTCATCTTCTAAGCCCTCTAATCTAAAATCTAAATTACCATCTTTTAGTTTTCGCGTGGCCACCAGAATTTCTTTGATTGGATTGGTGATGCCTTTAACAAAAACAAATCCTAAGCCCACGGCAAAGAAGGGAGTTATGCTGATCAGTAAAAAAAGAATCGTATTTGATCTGGAAATGTCACGGATGGAAAATTTGGTTTTTTCTGAGAGCTTTATCGTTGCCAAATGGACCATGCCATTAACGTCTGCCAATAGGTTTTCCGCTGTTCTGTAGGCCTTATCGTCTTCGATCCGAAGTCGCGCTTCATTTGCCCGAATCGTCAGCACCCTGCTAATCCATTGTTTGTAACTCGCTATATTATTTTTCAAGTTAGACAGCCTTGAAACCACCAACTTGCTGTGATGACATCGAAAACAGGAATTCGTCATGTTTTCCATGGAGTTTACATTGTCGATAATCGTCGAGACACTTTTGGCATAGGGTGTCCTTTTTAAATGCAGATCGGCTTGCACAGTTTTAATACGGATCAATAACTGCTTTCTCTGGGTTTCTATCTGGTACAGACTGATGAGATCTTCCAGCCTTGTTGTGGATGATGCAATGGTTGAAATGATATAAATCCCTCCCAAAAGAAAAACGATCGAATAGACGCTTAATGTTATGAGAATTTTTTTCTTCATTATTCATTCAAGTATTCATAGGTTGAAAGTTTGATTCCTATATGGTTTAACAGTTTGTATACATTGATATAGTCAATGTCTGTCGTCTCAATGAACCTCTGTACACCAAAATCATTTAGTACTTGTATGCCATCCGATTCCTTATCCATATTCAACAGTGTTCCCCTTATTTTTTTCTTGAGAGATTCGTCCAGATCTTTTCTTACGGCCAACCCGTTTTCCGGGACTTTGGACGATTCTGCGATGATATCCAATTCATTGTTGATTCTGGGGTTTTTATCTGCAACCCTTAAAAAAACGGTGTTTTTTGCGGCCCCGACATGTGCCCTTCCATTTAACACATCATTAATTGCATCTTCGTGGGTTCCGGTAAAATAGGTCTCTTTAAAAAACGTTTTGTAATCTTTAACCCCATTTTTTTTAAAATATGCCACTGGAAAAAGATAACCGGCGGTTGTGGCCTTATCCACGAATGCGAGAATTTTTCCTTTCATGTCTTTTATGCTTCTGATGCCGCCGTCCTTCCTGACAAAAATCATTCCATAGTATTCAGAAACGCCATGACTGTTTTCCGGTCTGGCAATAACTTCAACGCCCAACTTGGAATGCGCCAGGGTATACGTAAAACTTCCAAAGAAGGCGGCATCCAAACCTCCAGAGACAAAATTATCAACGATATTTCCATATCTCGTAAGAATAATGAGGTTGATATTTGCTTGGATCTTTTTTGACAAATAATCGGCAAGGGGTTCATATCGTTTGAGCTGGTGAAATATGTCGTGCTCGGGAATAAGACCGACATTGAGGGTGGTCTTGTATTTTACCTTCTCTGGTTTCGGCTCTTTCGCGGGTTCGCCGCAGCCGAAGATAAAAATGATACATATACAACAAGAAAAGAAGATTCGGTTAATACGCGTCATGTTTTGCCATCCAGGTTCAATGATCTTTATTCTGTGTTAATGTTATGGTTGTTGTCGTTACGGACAGTGATGCAAAATTGTATTTCATTGTATTGTACACTGTAAGGTTTTATTGCACATTGTTACTACAATGTAGTATTTAAGTCAATAAAAACATTTGATTTAGTTAGTTATAAAATTAATTTTAAATTCGACTAATGTATAACGATGTACATATTTTGTACACATCACTGAAAGAAAGCGAAAAAGATGCTTTTTTAAGACGATCCAAGTTCATTTTCAAATGAAAATGAATTTAAATTTTTCATCCTTTGGTACGTGATGTCGGAATTTTTTATGCAATCGCCCACAGAAATTTAAATATTATTGCCGAGTATTTGCTCATAGCGTCTTCGAATCCCGATATGAAAATAATATCAAATTAGAGCGTCGAGGAAAGACCGGCGTATAGGTCTTCTATTATGGTTTTTGCTCCCTTTGAAGCCAGACGATCTCCAAGTTCCACCCCGATTATTTCAGATGAATCCACCGGCCCTGAGAGGGTGTCCTTAATCACGGTGGTTCCGTCAAGCGTGGCAACAAGGCCGCAAAGGGTAAATGTATTTCCCTCGATTTTTCCATGGGCTGCAATCGGTACCTGACAGCCCCCTTCCAGTCGATTTAAAAAAGCGCGTTCACCCATGACAATCGCCTTTGTTTGTTGGTGATCAAGTGCGGCAACTATCGGTCCGACATCTGCGTCATTTTGTCTGGTTTCCACACACAGGGCTCCTTGGCCTGCTGCCGGGAGCATTATTTTTTCATCCAGGTATTCTGTTATTCTGTTTTCAAAGCCGAGACGTTTTACACCTGCAGCTGCTAAGATAATGGCATCAAGATTTTCGGTTTCAACCTTTTTAAGACGTGTATCTATGTTGCCTCTTAAGGGCGATATAACCAGATCCGGTCTGACACGGAGAAGCTGGGCGGATCGCCGAAGGCTGCTTGTGCCGATACGGGCATGTGGCTTGAGTTCAGATAAACGCAACCCATTTTTAGATATAAGGACGTCTAGCGGAGATTCGCGCTTCGGTATTGCGCCAACGCACAAGCCTTTCGGGATGTCACCCGGCATATCTTTCATGCTGTGTACCGCAAGGTCAATTTTACGATGTAAAAGAGCATCCTCTATTTCTTTGACAAAAAGCCCCTTGCCCCCGACCTTGGCAAGAGGTACATCGAGGATCTTGTCGCCTTTGGTTTTTATGATAACAAGTTCAAAAGAAAGCGAACGATGTTTGGAATTTAAAGCCGATTTTATCCAATTCGCCTGCCACAATGCAAGCTTGCTGCCGCGAGTCCCTATTTTAACTGCTTTTCTCATAAGTGCCTACACGTTTTTCTACTTTTATACGGTTCTTGAATAACGGGCATTGTCTTCTTGCCGTTCAATGTAACCGTCAAAATTTATCGCTATGTTTCGTATCAACATTCTACCCATTGGTGTTACTTTTAAAGATCTGTTCTCGATGACAACAAGATCATCGGCGATCATCTCTTTGAGGTTGCCAAGCCCCCAGTCAAAGTAGGTTTCAAAGTTGATGTCGAATTCATTTTCGATTGATTTAAAATCGAGTTCAAAGTCGCACATTAATTTTGTGATGACACGCCTGCGTAACACATCGTCGTCATTCAGGAGGTACCCTCTGGCTGTCGGCAAAATATTTTTATCCAGTGAAGCAAGATACTTTTTCTCTTTCTTGTAGTTTTGGGCATAAATGCTTCCAAACTGGCTAATGCTCGTTGCACCCATGGCGTAAAGATCCGTACCCGCATGTGTACTGTAGCCTTGAAAGTTTCTGTAGAGTTTTTTTTCTCTCAGTGCCACCGCGAGCTCATCATCCGGTTTGGCGAAGTGATCCATCCCGATGAAGACGTAACCCGCATCCGTAAGTTTTTCGATCGACATCTTTAGAATGTTGAGTTTTTCTTCGGCCGTGGGTAAGTCCTCGGGCTTGATTAGCGCCTGATGCTTTTTAAGCCAGGGAACGTAGGCAAAATTAAACAATGCAATTCTGTCAGGATTAATATCGACAACCCTATCTACCGTCTGTTCAAAGGTTTCAGCAGATTGGTAGGGAAGCCCGTACATGATATCGAGGTTAATGCTCTCAAATCCCATCTCTCTGACCCATGCGACAACCTGTCTGGTCATGTCCTCCGGCTGGATCCGATTGACAGCTTTTTGAACCTTTTCGTTAAAATCCTGCACGCCCATACTGATTCTGTTGAAGCCGCCGTTTCTCAAAGCGGCGAGATGTTCTCTGGTTAATTCCCTGGGGTCAATTTCACAGCCGGTTTCAGCGTCTGGATTAAATTCGAAGTGGGTGTTAATATAGGAACTCAAATCGATGATTTCATCCGGATTCAAATGTGTGGGGGTGCCTCCGCCCCAGTGAAGCTGAGCGACGTTTCTTTCTGATGACAGGTGGGAGCGTATCAAGTCAATCTCAAGCTTTAAATATTTAACATAGTTTCTGATTCTATCCCTGTTGCGGGTTACGATCATATTGCAGCCGCAGAAATAACAGAGCGTATCGCAAAAGGGCAGATGGAAATACAAAGACAGATCAGGCAGGTTGTTTCCTTGATTTGTCTTCGTTATTTCATCGATATAATTTTCATGGGTAAACGATTCATTAAAATGCGGCGCCGTAGGATAACTGGTATATCGCGGCCCTGGTTTGTCATACTTTTTTATGAGTTCTACATCTATCTTAAACAAAATTTACCCCCATATTCATGTTACGCAAGTGCGAATTAATTTGGCATTGCTTCGTTCATTGACGCAGTGTTCTTTTCATCATTGAGGTGATAAACAACGCTTTCCTCTTTAACAACCTTGACAAGCGCTTTAAGGTTTTCGGGAGGTACATCGGGCAGTATCCCGTGCCCCAGATTGAAAATATGCCCGCTTCCATTACCAAATGCCTTTAAAATCTTAACGGCCTCTTGTTTAATTTTTTCATGATCGGCATAAAGAACTGTGGGATCAAGATTCCCTTGAAGCGCAACTTTATCCCCAAATTTTTCCCTCACTTGTCCAATATCCATGGTCCAGTCCAGACCCAGAACATCAGCGCCGCTATCAGAAAGTTTGTCTAAACTGAAATGCACCCCTTTGGCAAAGACAATTAACGGTTCATCTTTTCGTTTTACCTGGGAAATTACTTTTGAAATGTATTGCATAGAAAACGATTCAAAATCATCTTTAGAGAGAATCCCCCCCCAGGTATCGAATATTTGAACGGCATTCACTCCTGCCTCGATCTTGGCGCTTAAATATGCCGAAACCGCATCGGCAATTTTGTTTAAAATGCTATGGGCCAGTTTGGGATTACTATAGATCAGCTTTTTTACATTTGAAAAAGTCTTGGAGCCCTGGCCTTCAACCATGTAGGTTAATAATGTCCATGGCGATCCGCTGAAACCGATTAAAGGGACACGTCCGTTTAATTCACTTTTCGTCAATGACACGGCATCGAGCACATACTTCAAATCATCGGCAGGATCGATATCCTTGAGAACTTTGGCGTCAGCTTCGTTTCTAATGGGGTTGGGGAATACCGGGCCCCTACCTTCATGCATTTCAAAGGGCATTCCCATTGCTTCGGGAATGACAAGGATATCGGAAAAAATAATGGCGGCATCGACCCCGATGATATCGATCGGCTGTAACGTAACTTCGGCTGCAAGCTCGGGAGTTTTACACATGGTAATGAAATCGAATTGTTGACGCACGGCGCGATACTCCGGCAAATAACGCCCGGCCTGGCGCATTACCCATATTGGCGTTCTTTCCACCGGCAGTCGCTTGCAGGCGCGCAGGAACAAATCATTTTGAAGATCAGCCATATCCACCTCTCATCATTTTCGTTCTTTAAGTGTTTGAAGTATTTGGTCAACGGATTGTCCATTGGGAGACATCGCAACCGGGTTCAACGCTATGAGTTCTTCCCATGCCTTGATAGCGCCTTCAATATCTTTTAAGTCATGCATCAGCACGATGCCTTTATTAAAGCGGGCGGTTTCGTGTTTTGGATCAACTTTGATCGCCTTATCAAAAGTTTTGACGGCTTCATCCGGCTGGCCGCTCCGGCGGTACATAATCCCCAGGTCAGTGATGACGTTGGCATTGTTCGGATTTAGCGCTAAAGATTTATTATAGGCTTCAATGGCTTTCTGGTAATTGCTGGAGTCAAAATATAGATTTCCCAACTCCACCCATGCTGACTCATCATCAGGGTTTTGAGAGGTTATTTTCTCGAGCCTTAAAATATTGACAGCAATTTCTGTGGAGACGTCCGGCCGTGCCGGAGTCTTCGATGCCGGCACCTTCGATGTCGGAATTGGTTTAGCTGATACTTGAGCAGATTGACTGGATCCGGACTTATAGACAGTAAAAACAACGCCTCCGAAAAATCCTATAGAGAGGGCAACCAGTATGGCCAATGTCAAGGTTTGTTTTTTAACATAACCATCTTTCTCGATGCTTTGTTTTTTTCCCATGTTAACCATCCTTGAATGTAATTTCTTTAATATATAGATTGGGTTCTGACTCTGCAAATGCTAAGTTTTACGGTATCCATACTTTTTATCTAACAGTTGAATGACCTGGTCGACGCTTAATTTCTCTTTGAGTTTGTTACGAATAAACTCTTTTTCCTCAACCGCTCCTCGAGGCATGTCGCAGGTACATTCATCCAGGGGAAGTTCTCCGCAACCGCCGCAGGCACAGCTGAAATTAGACGCAACCAAGCGAACCTGCTCATCCAGGGCCCCGGTTGATGGGGGGGCGGATGTGACTTCATAAATTTCCCCTCTGGTCATAGGCGCCTGACCCGGGAAAAAGATCACCTTGGCAAGCAGGCCCATTGAAAAAATTATGGCGACAACAGCGCCAATCATCCAGTTAGATGGTTCCGTCTGCCTGGAAGTCGAACTCGATGTATTATGTTTTTTTTTGATTTTTTTTCTCATTTGAATACTCTCTTTAAATATTATTTTTTGTAAAGAATTCCATTCCTGTAAACTCAACTCGATTCCACCAATCGGCCGTCATAAACCTTCAGTATCCTTTGGGTATATCCGGCACATTCATGGCTGTGGGTGACCATAATGATCGTCATATCTTCTGAATTAAGCCTTTGTAGTAACTCCATAATTTCACGGGTCGTCTTGGAATCGAGATTTCCCGTAGGCTCATCTGCCAAGAGAACTCGCGGATGGTTGACAATGGCTCGTGCGATGGCCACTCTTTCTTTTTCGCCACCCGAGATCTGGCTCGGCAGCCGATGGCCCTTTCCCAGCAAGCCGACGCTGGTAAGTGCCTTTTCCGCCATGGCCTGTTTTTCCCTGCCGGATTTTTTTGCGGTGGTCAGTGGGAGCATGACATTTTCCTCGACAGTCAGATAGGGTATCAGGTGAAAGCTTTGAAAGACAAAACCTAAAAATTCCCTGCGAAAATCTGCTCTTTGATCCTGTTTAAGGCGGTAGATGTCAATGTCATCAACCCTTAAACTGCCTGATGTGGGGGCGTTCATGGCACCCATGATGGAGAGAAGGGTGGATTTGCCGGCTCCGGATTCACCCATAATAGCGATGAACTCACCTGCTTCGATCTCAAAATTAATGTCGGAAATGGCCGTAACCGGGACATGCCCGTTCTGGTATTGTTTAACAAGATTTTCTGCTACTATATAAGTCATGGCACCTCCTAAAGTGCTCTTAATGCTTCGTTGGGATCGAGTCGTGCGGCCATAAGGGCCGGGTAAACGCTTGAAGCCAGACCCACGATTAACGCCAAGACAAAGGCGCTACCTGCCAGTTTGAAATTTAGGGGTACTGAGACCGTCTGGCTTTCGGAAAAAAACCGAATTGCGATTTTGGCCGCGCCGATACCGCCAAGATAACCCAAGAGGCCGGCCAATCCCGAAACAATCCCGGCCTCGATAAAAACGATGCGCATGACATGGCTTTTCCTGAAGCCGATGGCCCGAAAGATTCCAATCTCACCTGTTCGCTCTCTTACACTGCCCATCATGGTCACAAGTACCACCAGACTGCCAATCAGAAGAACAATGGCTGATACGCCGAAAGAGAACTTCCTGAAATGGGCCAGAGTTTCCATGCGGCCCTTTACAACCTGCTGGATAGCCATAACTTTTGCACCGGGCAAAACATCGGAAATCTGTCTGACCATTTCATTGATTGGGCAGGCCGTACACAGAGCCGCCACCTCAGCCATGGAAACACGCCCCTGTTTGTCGAGAAGAGACTGGGCTGTCGAAAGGCGGGTAAAGACCATCTGATCGTCTTGGGAACCGGTGGACTGGAGTACTCCTGAAACTATAAACTTATGGTCTTTTATCTCCACTGAATCGCCAACATTGACTTTCATCACCTGGGCAGCCTCGCCGCCCAAGAGGACCCCGTCTTCTCCGGGAAGCGTTCCTTTCACCTGCCACCAGGGCTTCAAAATTCTTGAAGCCTTGAAGTCGACCCCGGCCAACAAAGCTCTGTGACTGTTCAATTGAATTACGCCCAAAACAATGGGTCCCAATGCCGCAACATTGGCTGCATTTTTTATTGAACCGACTCGGGTCAGATCTTCTTGACGGATTTCTTCCATTTCAAATGAGACCCCACCCAGAGAAATCCCTCCATACGTGAGAGGGAGGTTTTCGGTTTTTGGGACAACCAGAATATTGGCACCGTATTTTTCCAGTTTTTGGTTAATGTCGCTGGTCATTGCCTCGACAAGACTGATAACGGCGACCATGGTCGTCACACCAATGACAAGTCCGGCAAGAATAAAGGCAGCTTTACTTTTGCGGCGTATTAGATTTTTTAAAGCAATTTCTTTTAATGTCATAGTGTTAAACCTTTCCTGCGAAATTGAAATATTGTTTTCCTTCCAGGATATCATTGATATAGATTACCAATTGGTCACCTTCGATTCTCCGTTTCAGGGGCGCTGGATTGCATCCGCCCTTAACCACATTGACAAGAACAGAAGCAAACCTGCGTCCGCAATTTCTGCAGACCATGAAATCGCCGTCCTGGTAGTATCCTTTCCCGGCCGGCCAGCAGACATCACAGGCATCATAGGCGGCGCGAATGATACCGTCAGAACTCTTTAAAATGAAATACTTGATGGTGACATCTTTGCCTTTGTAAACGTAGTGACGTGCCTTGTTGTCATCGAAAAGACTTACAGGGTAGGTTACTTTAGAAGCGTCACTGTTCATTGAAAAATTTGATGTTTCATAGGAAGCACTGCTTTTACCGGAGTTGACAGCATAGTAAACGCCTCCCGCAATAAAAACAGCACTGACGATGATGGCGATTAAAGGGAGACGCCTTTTTTTGTCGGTTCCCATAACAATTGCCTTTTTAGCGTCGGTTATATCGTTATTTGGTTTTTGAGCACCATCCGTTTTAGCGACATTTCTTTTTTTCTTTTTATTCCTAGACATGGTTATATTTTTTCCTTTTATAAATTTTTGCAATTTACCAGGGAATTCCGGATAGCTTGCGTATTTTTATCGGTAAAATTATTTTGATTTAAACACAATACGTTGGAACCTCTAATATATTAGATGCTTGGAATTTTTTCTAATGGCGACGTAATCAAAAAACGCTTTGCAGTCAAAAAAAGCCATATGAATCCGGGTCTAAATAGGTCTTGGTCATGAGGCTTAAAAAAGCAGGGAAAGATTCTCAAGATATATAGGTGTGAATAGAGGCAGAGTCTTGGCATGTGACTTTGGGCCAAAACTCTTGAGTTTGAGGTTGCCGAGAACGTCATAACTTGCAACCATTATAAGGCCTGTGGTATTTTGTTCATCTACCCTGCTACTTGTAATACATTCAGGGAGATCAGCGGTCTGGCCACCCTCAAGATTACATGGCATCATTGAATTTTCGGAGCAGCATCCCTGGGATGTTGAAACTACATTGGCTTTCGCAGTAAAACCAATATCCCGCATCACTGAATCCATGGCGCACATTTTGCCACAATCAGAACCGGCAGCAAAACCCGATGCAACAGGGCTGAATCCAATAACCAATACAAGTACGAGACCAATGATTTTTTGAAATTTCATGTACCCCATGTTTAGTTTGCCATTATTATAAGGTTCACATAAAAACATCCAAATGCCTGCCGTCACATTGTGCAAATATGATACCATGTTTTTCAATAGTGTGTTTATTTGTTGTAAAAATTGTCAACAGTGCTGAATCGGACAGCTTAAGCACCTGAAATTGAATTAATAATACGATTAAAGACGGAGATTCATTCAAAACAGAGTTAATGTGAAAGGGTGTCGAAATTAAGATCTAAAAAAAGGCAGTGCAT
>CAXMTB010000115.1:0-10199 GCA_964195835.1 uncultured Nitrospinaceae bacterium
CCGTGTCTCTAATTTTTTCAGGGTTATTGGACTGAACATTTTCTTTTAACTGATGATTGAAAACTTTTTGAACTTCCTGAATACCTGCTATTTTATCAGTCTGTTTTATGTGCAGTTTTTTAGGGTGCAGTCCTTCTGCTACCCGCATATCATGTAATGTCGTCCCTGAAGGTTTGTACAGAACAAACTTTTGTCCTTTACCCTGGACATAAAGAGGAACATCTTTATAATAATTTAGTTGTGTAGTCCTTGCTGGAATGTATACCTGTTCCATGTATAACTTTTATACCTTGAAGCCTATCTGCTAAATTATTTTGTCTTTCCCGATGTAAATTAAAATTGAATATGCATGGATTGTACCAAAAGAATGCGGAATTATGGTTGACAGTAATTACAAACAAATTCAATTGTTTGATGGGGATTAAGTTTTTTGAAATAGGAGCATGTGATTTTAATAAAGTTCGTTGTCAAAATTATGACGCTTGGAAGGACTGGTAGGGACTGGATAATAACGTGGAAAGGCTTTAATATAAAATACTTTCAAGTGAAAAAATGAGCAAAAAAGGCAAATCCCCGGAAAAGGATTTGCCCTATTGAAAAAACGATATCACAGGTTCTGAACCCACTTTCAGATTCAAGATACATAGCAGTTATCTGCAGGACACCAATAAAAAATGCAGGGCCATTGCTGACCCTGCCTTTGTTCCCATTTCTTAATATCTCTTTCATCGTTTCATTCCTTTGATTCGAACTTGTCACACCAATCGTTTCTATCTGTGGCCGGGAACTCTAACGTTGGCCCAACATGATCATCACTATATGGAACAATACTTTTTGGATAATTTCGACATTCACCATCAACATTATGAAAAGTCTTTCCACCGATCTTTTTTTCTATCGGTTCCCAAAATCTGCAATTCTTACATTCTTTTTCCATCGCCTTACCCTCTCAATAAGCAATTCGGCTTTTAATTTAAGACAGTTTGCATTATAACCCCAAGAATGGGTTTTGCTTTGTATCGTTATTACCGACAGAAATCTTGTTATATAGCGAGAAACGAATCGAGAATGAGGTCAGCAGAATAAGAAGTGTTAAACAATGGAAATCGAATATAGATAGAGGTCAGATTCTTGGAGAGATCTATCTCAATACACTATTTTAAAACATTGGTTTTGTCAATAAAATTAGGATTTTAAATATTTATAATACCTTGTGGTATTAATGGGTGGGATGAATCGATAAAAATAAGCAACGAGGAAAATTACAGATATCTTGCCAAAACCACAGGTCCAAGCATTTCAATTTCCAATACATATATCGTATTTCTTACAAAATTGCAAAAAAAGGCAAATCCCCGAAAAAGGATCTGCCTTTAGAAAAACGATATCACAGGTTCTGAACCGGCTTTTGGGATTGCACATACATTGCAGAAACATGCAATTCAGCCCTAAGAACTGGGATGGATGATATCACAGGTTTTTTGAACCTCTAATTTTTGCCGATATGTTGGAAAAATCCAAACTATTGGAACACGTCAAATCCGCGTGCTTTCCATTACATATCACCACTAACCTCTTTTCCGCTTTTTGACCATATCACAAATTTCGGAAGTTTAAATATAGATAGAAGAATCAAGACAACTATCGTTTGGTGATACGATATTATGTTATCACAAAAAAATCAGGTGCTTGATAGTGTGACGTTATTGCAGTTATCACAGTCATGCATTAGTTAACAATACGTATCTAAGTCGATGCCATAACGGACATAATCCATTTTTTCATTTGACCCGTCGCTTCTATTGTTGATATTTGACAACCAAAATATCTGTGTCAGCAATCCGACACAAATAGTTAAAGCTGGTAGCACTGATTTTTAAGATCATTGAAATTATACCAAGTTCTATAGGTGCAGTAGTTTGGTACAAGGAACGCTTATGCTTTCTCGTCTGACAATTACCCTGTATGCCATTATGATTATGGCACTGATCGTCAAACCAGTCAACGTATGGGCTGAAACGATTAACATCCCTGTATTTCTTGACTACCAGCAATTGCAGCTTCTTATGATACGGGATCAATTTAAAGGACCGAATAATACGGCACAATATCTATTGGATGACGACGGTTGCACAAGTATTACCTTTTCGGAACCCCGTCTGTCAGCGGAGGGAGAGTTGCTGAGAGTGGATTCGAAGACTCTCGCAACAATCGGCGTTTCCACAATTGGTGCTTGTAAGGTCATTACCCGCTGGACCGGACGAACGGTTGTTACCGGTAAACCTGTTTTAGTAAACGATCAACCTTTTTCTGTAGAGTTTAGGGTGCAAGCCGTCCGTCTTTACGATCAACAAGACAGGCTGCTTAAGGATAATGTCGTACTGCAGCCGGTGAAAGAAAAATTGCATCTTTTGTTAAGCCGTTACAGGCTGGATCTGAAACCTGAAACCGATCAGCTCAAAGTCCTGTTACCTTACTTCTTGCCCCATTATCAGGCAGGTCGCTTAACAAGAATGATCGATAGCCTGCGCATCGGTCATCTTGTTCTCCGATCCAACGGACTGGATATCCAGCTGCTAATTGATGTCGAAACCGTTACCAAAGCCGGACCGGAGCCCACTCTCAATGAACATGAAATTCAGCAGCTGGAACAACGTTATCAAAGCTGGGATGCTTTTTTGACGTTTGTCATCAAGGAGTCCGCCACTGCAACTCGCTCGGAAGAATATCGTTCCACCCTGTTGGAGATACTTTTGGATGCACGCTACCAGTTAAAGTCGATTCTCGGTGAACCGCAGCAAAATGCAAGTGACCCGGTCAAACAATTGTTTGTCCGAAGCTGGGAGCGGTTGATGCCGGTAATGCGAGAGATTAGTGTTCATTCGCCTGAACAGAATCTGCTGCCTTTTTTGTCGTTCATAACAGCGGCTGACGCACTCAATGCACTGGATCGTTTGGGACCGGCGATTGGGTTGGATATATCCACTGATGGGCTGAGACGTTTGGCACGTATTCTAAATGACGACCCATCCATTGATCCACTAAAATATATGGATGAAATCGATCCGGTACTACAACAACTGTTTGATTTCGGAAAGCCTGGTAAAATCACCCAACAACAAAAATCACAAGGTTTTAACTTCCGGCTGATCCGGCCAGCCTATGCCGCAAATCCCAGGGATCGTCTGAATCGCTGGGTACCCACCGCTGCCGAGCTGAAGCCTTATCTGGTTGAAATTCGAAGTTTATTGCTGGAAGAGGCGGATGCTCGAATTCGTTCATCATCAATAGCTCAGGAGTACGCCCGTATTTTCCGCAAACTGATGCTTACCACCGCATGGCAAGAAAGCTGCTGGCGTCAATACATCGTAAAAAACCGCAAAGTTGTTCCCCTTATTTCTGCGTCAGGTGATATTGGAATGTTACAGATCAATGAAAAGGTATGGCGCGGCTTTTACTCTCCCTCCAAGTTGAAATGGGACATTGCTTATAACGCCCGTTCAGGAAGCGAAATACTGTTCAAATTCATGGTCAATTACGCGTTGAAACAGCAAGAGCATAAACATGGAGGCAATCTATCTAATCTGGCCCGCGCCACTTATTCTGCGTACAATGGCGGGCCATCCCAACTGAGCCGTTACCGCAAAAACAACGTCCCGGCCGCACAAAAAAAAATTGACACCGCCTTTTGGGAAAAATATCAGCAAGTCCACCAGGGCCAAGATTTAGCCGTAGCGCAATGTTTTGGCGGTCAAACCTCCAGTTCAATGACGGTCGCTGTTCAAATAAACAAAGGCCAAAGGCAATCCAGTTCAAAACAAGTGACCACAACTAAGGAATCACAGCGTATTGAAAATGTCGAGTGGATCAGAAGCCGCAATCCCACACATTTTACTATACAACTGGCGGCGATGAGCGCCGAGCAGGCGGTAAAAAAGTTTATAAGGCAACAATCCCAAGCTGGCACCTTTGCCTATTATCGAAAAAAACAAAAAGGACGGGATTTCTATATCGCCATCTACGGCAGCTTTGCTAACCGCGTTGATGCGGAAAAGGCCGCTGCTCGTTTTGCTCAGTCGAAACCCTGGATACGGAACTTTGGCAGTATACAGAAGATAATGTCAAAATGATCATTACAGCGGTTAGACCGTGTCATAAGATTTCCCGACCTCTACTTGATTTGACAGGATAGCTTAGTGAGGTGAGACTTCACTTCACAGTCCATTTGTTGATATAGATATCACAACAATTTTGAAGAGCTGAGATATACTTAAAGCGCAGTTATCGCCACAACTATCATTTTGTGATATTGTATTATGGTATCACAGAAAAATCAAGTGCTTGATACTTGCTTCTAATTGCAGGTATCTCAGGTTTACTCGAAAGCTAAATGTTGGAGATATCACCGGTTTCACACCAACCCCCTAAACCCCAATATATTGTGTAGCTTTTTAAATAAGAAAAGCGTGGATTTTTATCATTGATTCACACTTTCTCATTCATAGTTTTGAGTCTACAGCGATAGCCGTTTAAGATTTTCGATAGTGACAACTGCGTATCGTATACTTAAATTTTTAGGGGTCATAAAAATTTATGATTTATACCGAAGTCGTGAATATCTATTGAAAGGCTGAATTGCAGGTTTAAACAGAAATCTTGAATTATTGAGAGTTCATTTTTTCAAGGTCGAAGGCTGTTATATGCAGTTATGGACAAAATCATTGTAGATTTTTGATGAAACTCCCGTACATCAATTTATCGGTTATCTGAATGTTTTAAACTTCAGCAATTTAAATATAATGTTGACCCATCATAACTTATTATATTATAAACAATTATTAGCTGACTTATACTTTTTACAAGCATAATACCTATTTCATCGGCAGGTAAGTATTAGGAAGGTAAAAATCAATAAAAGGATGAAGTATAATGATTCGCGAATCTAAAAAATGGAATCGGTTCTTTTTTTTCACACTGAGCTTAGTGTTTACATGGATACTGACATTTTCTTGGGGATGGAGCCAAACTTACGTCTCCGGCAAAGTGATCACCTCGGATGGAATGGTTGTCACAAGTGGTGCTGTTGCCTTGGAAGAGGGAGAACTTCATAATAATGCATTCCGTACCGGTGGGAAAATAAACGCGGACGGCACATTTAAAATTCCGCTTCCATCCGGAGGCCCTTGGGGTTTGCACGTTTATAGTGAAAAGTACATTTATTTTCCACTCCAAATCCAAATTACTAAGGGGGTTAACAATGACATTCCTGTTATCCTTCCGATTGATGGAAACACTGGCGACGACCCGCGAATTTCGAATATCCGATTTTTGAAAATTACCGACCAGGTATTTAGGATTACAATGCAGGTGGATGATCCCAACAACAACCTTGGGCCCCAGATGCTGGCTATTGATACCAAACGTTTTAAATCTTACAGATTAGTACCGAAAGCAGGTGATCTGAAAGATAAAAAGGCCGATTTCCCAACCGGTGAGTACATCTCACCCTTCATTCCCTTGGCTTTGGATAAAGAGGATCCAAAGGATTGGCTTTTTGCAGTGGCCGATCATCAATGCAGCAATGGTGCCGTCTACAACGGTCTGGGCAAATCCGTCTTTAAACCATTGGTACCTCATACCGAGAAATTGATTTGTGAAGTTCCAGGAATTTGGAAATCAAATTTTGAGAAAGTGTATAAATTCTCACAGACGGCTCCGAATAGACTTAGCGGCGAACAGTTTGAAGGTGATTTGATTATTGATCAAATAAATCAGAAAGCAGAAAAAATATTCCTTGATATTCTATTCAAAAAAGAAAAGGGGAGGGCCGAACTCCAATTACTTTGTAAAGAAAATAGCGTTGTCATGAAAGGATCCTTTAGCCTGCCCGGACGTTCCGGAGAATGGATCTTTACCAAGTTGAAAAATGCAAAAGTTGCTAAAACGGGTCAAAATCTTTTTATGGCAAACTGTTCAACTTGCCACTATCCTGATCGTAAAGATAAAAAAATTGGCCCCGGCTTATTAGGATTGTTTACAAATTCCAAGCTTCCTGACTCAGGATTACCCGCTAATGAAAAAAATGTACGTGAGCGGATCCTAAACGGGGGTAAAAAAATGCCGCCGTTTAAACATTTCAAAGATGACCAACTTTCGGCAATCATTGATTATCTAAAAACTCTGTAGTAGGTGGGGGATCCGAGCCCTGTTTTGCCTCTTAATCGATCCCTAAGTTCGGAGGGCACCAGATTAAAGTATATGATCGATTGGCAGAGGGCTAACCCGACTTTCTTACGAGCCGGATATTAATATACAGCGCATGTATTGGCTGCTGATGAATCTTTATCGCCTCTATAAAATTAGTTGTGTGGCAGCGCTTCGAGACTTTTGCAAAACGTTCCCTTTTGCTCAATTTCTGCGTCAGACTCGGATTGTAATCCTCGAAATACTCAATGTATTCCTGCCCGCCCCGTGGAATGCGAAGCATCTTACTCTGGGGTGGTTAAAATTTTTGTCTTCCTTAAACTTTAACAAAATTAGATATTTTTCAAAGGTCCCGCTTCTTTTAGGGATATTAGCGGTCATTTTAGGCAATTCTATTGTGCGGGAAGCGCTTCTTAAACCTCCTGGATTGCGACCTACTAAGGATCCTTCCATCGTTATTCCCACTGATCAACACTATCCAAATCAGCCTCCGAATTTACCGAAGTATCGTAATGCTTTCGGAAGACCGGCACAAGGTTGGGCCAGCGAAACTGTTGAAACACGTCGTTTTTCCAGCGACCAGAGCGCCTTGATATATTACCGAGTTTCAGATCTGGAGCAGTCCCATGCCATGAAAACTTCGAACATGTCAAAAACACTTCGAATCTGGCCCGTTGGCACCATCATCATTTTGGAAAGCTACAAAGGAAATGTTAATTTGCCGAATCGTGCAAAACTGATTGCAATTGACGCCATGAAAAAAATGAATGACCCAAAGGGCCCTTCTAATGCTTTTTTCCCAGTGAACTGGAGTTATGCCAGATTTTCACCGGAAGGAAAGCCTTCAATTACTTCGCAGAAGGTAAAGGAATGCCACCAATGCCACAGTATTGCCTTTCATATAACGGGTGATCTTGTTTTCACTCTGTTTCCGTGGGAGATTCCATGAACCTTTTTTCAGCAAAAAGTCTTTCTCTGAGATCTTCCCGAATACTGCCTTGGCTGCATTTTATCGGAGCCATACTGGTATTTGTTCTCATATCTTTGTTTACCGCAATCCATAGCGAACTTGGCAAAGAGATCTCAGTGGGTGAAAGTCCGGGCTTTGCCTGGATTAGTGCCAATATCATAAAATTTTTGTGGATGGGGTTGGCTTATTTGGTGTTAGTTTTTTGGTTTCAGTACCGGCAAGGTCGGTTAACGTCTCCGCACTTTCCCCGTGTGATCACAGTTCTGGTCTGGATTGAAATTTTAAGTATCACAATGATTACGGTTGCCCTATTTTATGCATGGTATGTTTTTTTGCCCGCAGTGCACACTGTATTGTTGATTGCTATACTCCTTCAAGGCATGATTGCATTGAATTACAATGGATTTCCTGGATTAGAACCATGCATTATGCTGCTTCAAAAACCTGAAAGAAATATTGGGTTTTTTCTTGTTCTCCTCTTTTTCTTTGGCGCTGTAATTGTTTTCGTCGATCCCACTTGGAATCGAGTTCTGGATCCTATTTTACTCGATACGGATTTTGAATATTTTTTAGAAAATATTTTAGCCCCGTTTTTTTCGGGAGTAACGAGCTTGTGGTTTGGAATAGGGTTGGTGGCCATTTTGATTGGCTCCAGGGCCTTAAGGTCTAAATTGTTCCTAAAACCAAAATTTAATAAGATAAGCTTTTTGTTCCCGTTTTTTATCTTAGCAACATTTTATGCTGCCATCTTGCTCGGCACATTGTTTCACGCCATTCAATGGGAGATAAGCAACCTCCATCTAAAACCGGCCCTTGTGCAGCTCATTATGCTTATTGGCACCTGTGGAAGTGCACTGCTTTCATCAGTATTTTGCTGGATAGCCAGTCGGGTGCCGCAAGCACAAAACGCGAGTGTCATCGGGACTGTTTCACTCACATTTGGCGCTGCACTTTTCTTTCCCATAACTTGGCTCATAACACTTGGGCGTCATGCAAAATGGACCTGGCCTTTACTTTTAGTGACCATCTTTGGAGGGATTTTATTTCTAGAATATTTAGTGTTATACGGGAATATTTTTAACCCTTGGTTTACGCCCCTTTCATTTCTTAAGGGAGCGATATTGAAAACCACAACGGTCGTTTCTGCCGGAATCGGGCTGCTGGTTTTCGAACAATTATTCTCTTTCAGATCGAAAAAATTGCCGACACTCCGCCGACAATGTATTGTTATGATGATAATCATTGCCGTCGGATTTCTTCCCTTTGGTGCTCTCGAAAGATTCCGGGAAGTCAAGGCAGACCTATTGCAAACCAATGAGCTTACCCGAATTGATGTTACCTATGCCAGAGAGGTGACCAATTTTTTGGGGTTGAGAAGATGGATTCGAATTGGACAGAATCCAGATAAGAACAACCATCCGAATCCTTGGCCACTGCCATGGCATCTAAAAAAAACACATTCGTCACTTCTGCCAAAAGATTTTAACGTGTTGGTAATCGTTGCTGACGCCCTGCGCGGAGATGCCTTTCATTCAGCCGGATACCGCCGAAATCTTACGCCATTTTTGGATCGCTGGGCCAAGAAAGAAGCCATTTCTTTCCGTCGGGCATACAGCCAGGGCGGCGGATCTTTTGCGGCCTTTCCATTTTTGGTTGCCGGTCGAAGCCGGTTTGCGTTATACGGGCCGCAACTGTATCAGGAAAACCTTTATTTTAAAATTGCACAAGCAGAAAATATCCAACACTACATGGTAATGAAAGGCTTCGGCCCCAGAGCCATTTTCCCTCCTGATTATCCGGTGATAGAACTTACCATACCAAGGGCAGTAAGCGATCAACATTCAGCCACTGCCGATGAAGTTTTTGACTCGGCACGAAAGGCTATCGGCAACCTGCCATCAGGTGAAAGGTTTCTGTGTTTTCTATATCTAATGGATGTCCATAATGACCTTTGGAAGAAAGAAAACGGGGTTGACTTCGGAAACAGCCCCAAGGATTTATACGACAACAATTTATCTTATATTGACCACGCATTTGCCCGATTTGTGAGCTGGTTTAAACGGGTTGGCCTTTATGACAAAACAGTTATACTGTTTACTTCTGATCATGGAGAACAGTTCTGGGAGCATGGTGCCAGCCTTCACGGACACACGTTATATGAAGAAGAAATTCGAATTCCAGTCATTCTTTTTGCGAACGGCATTGGCGGTCGTTTTGAGAACGTGCCCGTGATTGCAGCGGATATAGCGCCAACCATAGCCGATCTTGCAGGGTATTCAGTTGACCCGCCATATGATGATTCGCATATGGGGATCTCCCTGGTTCCGCTACTATTGAAAAATGAACGGGAAAGGTATCTCAAACGGAGTGTGGCAGGAAGGGCCTCCTTTAAGCGCAGGTATTTTTTATACAGAAACTGGGAGTGGAAACTGGTTTACTTTGCTGAGCTTGATCTGCTGCAATTATTTAACACGGTCAAAGATCCCATGGAGAAAAACAACCTGCTGCAAGAAGAGCCTGAACTGGCTGCGGAAATGGAAAAGGAGCTGCTTGCTTATCTTGAAAAGGTGGAAGGGAAAACTTATCGGCCGCTGCTTTCAAGAAATTTAATTAATTAGCACTTATTAATCTTTTCTAATCGTGAAAGATAGGAAAACGTTTTACTACCGGTCCAATCTTTTGATAATGGGTGGTCTTTATACATATTATAAAATTCGATAAGATCTTCGAAGGTGTCCAAATCATTCCATGTAGAAAGCAGCTTGACGTTGAGTTCCATTTTTCTGGCTTTTTCAAGAGTTACGGAAAGTACGTTTTCAGTGCTCCAGGGAATATCGCGGAACAATTCCGGATGGGGTTTTCGCATGCCTACCAGATAATAACCACCATCATAGCACGGCCCAAACACAATATCAGCCTGTTTTGACAAAAGTAATTCAAAAGATTCTTTTATTAAGGACTTGGGCAAATCGGGGCTGTCACTGTCAACGATGGAGACGGCTTTATACCCCTGAGACAATTTTTC
>CAXMTB010000116.1:0-10188 GCA_964195835.1 uncultured Nitrospinaceae bacterium
CCATGGAGCGATTTAACAAATAAAAACACACCGACCCCTGAATTTAATTGTATCTGAAGCGGTAATATTGTCAGATATAGAAAATGTTGCACGAATTAAGGAATTATTAAATGGGAAAACAGAGTAAGACTGCAATAACACCAACGCGAGCTGACGATTATCCCCAATGGTATCAGGAGGTGGTCAAAGCATCGGATATGGCGGAACGATCACCGGTGAGAGGGTGTATGGTTATAAAACCATGGGGATATTCTCTCTGGGAAAACATCGTTAGGGTAATGGATGACATGTTTAAAGAAACAGGGGTTAAAAATGCATATTTTCCGCTTTTTATCCCCCTGTCTTTTCTCGAGAAAGAGGCCGAACATGTAGAAGGGTTTGCAAAAGAATGTGCCGTTGTGACCCACCACCGGCTGGAAAAAGGAGTCGACGGCAGGCTTGAACCCGCAGGCAAACTCAATGAACCCCTGATTGTACGTCCCACTTCTGAAACGATCATTGGAGATTCGTTTTCAAAATGGGTCGGGAGTTATCGGGATCTCCCCATACTTATCAATCAATGGGCAAATGTCGTGAGATGGGAAATGCGAACGCGCCTTTTTTTGCGAACCAGTGAATTTTTATGGCAAGAAGGCCACACGGCCCATGCAACTAAAGAAGAAGCCATCGAGCGGACGAAATTAATGCTCGATGTTTATGCCAGGATGGCTGAAGAATACCTGGCCATACCGGTTATTAAAGGAAGAAAATCAGCTTCCGAAAGATTTCCCGGAGCGGTCGATACCCTGTCCATGGAAGCGATGATGCAAGACAGAAAAGGTCTTCAGGCCGGCACATCACATTTTTTGGGACAAAATTTTGCAAAGGCTTCTGATATCAGGTTTCAGACCGCCCAAGAAACTGAAGAATATGCGTGGACCACTTCATGGGGCTCATCCACCCGGCTTATCGGCGGACTCATCATGTCCCACGGTGATGATGACGGTATCATTCTCCCGCCAAAGGTTGCGTCTTCACATGTCGTCTTGATGCCCATCATCCGAAAGCCTGAAGACAGAGCACAAGTGATGGAATTTGTTGAAAGCTTGAAAAAAGAGCTGAATGATAAAACCTACCATCATCGTCGACTTAGGGTAGAGATTGACAGTCGCGAGATCGGTGGCGCCAGGGGATGGGAATGGATAAAAAAAGGGATACCGATTCGGGTGGAAATCGGACCTAGAGATGTTGCCGAAAATTCCGTATACGTTGCACGTAGAGACAAAAACCACAAAGATAAAGCGTCCATAAAAAAAGATCATTTTGTTGGAGAAATAACACACATTCTGGATGAAATTCAGGACACATTATTTGAACGTGCCTTGTCCTTTAGAGAAAAATACACCTTTTCAATCGATGATAAGAATGAATTCTATGATTTTTTCACCCCCAAAAATCAGGAAAAGCCTGAAATACACGGCGGGTTTGCACATTCCCACTGGTGCGGGGAAGATGTTTGCGAGACGAAAATTAAAGACGATCTTACTGTTACGATTCGATGTATTCCCTTTGATAACCCGTTAGAGAAAGGCAAGTGTATATGCTGCGGCAATCCCAGCACCGGTCGAGTCGTTTTTGCTAAGGCATATTGATTTATTTTTCATTTAAACCAGAAATAGGAAAAAGAAAATAGGAAAAAGAAAAGAGGAAAAAGGATAAGAGAAACCACGGATGAACACGAATAAACGCAAATTATAATATTAATATTTACGTTCACTTACTTGCATTTGCGGTTATCTATTTCCTAATTCCTATTTTCTAAAATGAACACTCAACAAAGCAAATTCCCTCTGGGGATAACCAAAGCGTGGTACTCTGCGCCAAGATTTTTACACCATGATCCGTATTAACGACATTATCGACAAAATTACCGAGTATTACCCGGATGCGGATCTTGATATTATCGATCGTGCATATATTTACTCTGCCAGGGTCCACGATGGACAGGTTCGCCTTTCCGGCGAGCCCTATTTGTCCCATCCCCTTGAAGTGGCCGGCATCCTTGCCGAAATGAAGCTCGATGTTGTCAGTGTTGCCGCCGGCCTGTTACACGATGTTGTTGAAGATACACACGCCACCATAGAAGAAATCAATGAGATGTTCGGCAAAGATGTCAGCCATATTGTATCGGGTGTAACCAAACTGAGTGTCCTCCCTTTTAGCAGCGGCTCCCAGGCACGCCAGGCTGAAAGCATCAGAAAAATGATCCTGGCAATGGCGGATGATATCCGGGTCATATTGATCAAACTGGCAGATCGACTTCACAATATGAGGACGTTGAAGTTTCACTCGCCGACAAAAAAGGCAAAAATTGCTAGAGAAACCCTCGATATATACGCCCCAATTGCCGGCCGTCTCGGTATTTACTGGATCAAAAAGGAACTTGAAGACGCATCGTTTATGTATATCCAACCTGATGAATATTCCAAGATAGAACAGCTCGTAAATCAAGATAAAGAAGAAGGCGAAAAATATATTGAAACGGTCAGAGACCTCATCAAAAAAAAGATGGATGAGCACAACCTTGAGTGCGAAGTTCTCGGAAGGTATAAATATTTTTACAGTATATATAAGAAAATGTTGTCCCAGAACCTTGAATTTGAAGATGTCTACGATGTCATCGCGTTTAGAATAATTCTGGATACAGTACCCCATTGTTATGAAGCACTCGGGGTGATTCATTCTCTATGGAAACCGGTTGCTAAAAAGTTCAAGGATTATATCGGGGTCCCCAAGCCCAATATGTACCAGTCCCTCCACACAACCGTCATCGGCCCTTTTGGCGAACGTATTGAGATTCAGATTCGAACATGGGAAATGGATAAAGTTGCCAAATCAGGTATCGCGGCCCACTGGAGCTACAAGGAAGGTCTTAACCTTGATGAGAAGACAACCAAAACGTTTTCCTGGATACAGAACCTGGTGGAAAACCAGGAAAATTTTGAAAATCCAGATGAATTTTTGGAAAATGTCCGCATTGATCTCTTTCCGGATGAAGTGTATGTTTTTACTCCCCGAGGAGATATAAAAACAGTGTCCAGTGGCGCTACTCCTGTGGATTTTGCATACTTAATTCATACTGAAGTCGGGAATCAGTGTGTCGGGGCCAAAGTGAACGGTCGTATCGTTACTTTGCAATATGAATTGAAAACCGGCGACACAGTTGAAATATCCACATCAAAAAAGAGTCATCCCAGTAGAGACTGGCTCAATTTTGTCAAAACTGTCAAAGCCCGTTCCAGGATCAGGCAGTGGATCAAAACCCAGGAAAGAGAACGAAGCATTACCCTCGGTCGGGAGATGTGCGAAAAGGCATTTCGAAAATACCGCCTAAATTTTAATACACTCTTGAAATCGGAAGAGATGGAGAAGGTGGTGGAGCATTTTGGTTTTAAACATGTGGATGATCTGATTGCGAGCGTTGGTTACGGAAAAATCACGCCTTTGCAGATTATTCGAAAAGTTGAGCCGAAACCCGAAGAAAAAGAAGATTCCGCATCCTTTCTTGATAAAATCATTAGCCGCGTTAGAAAGAAAAAGCCGAAGACGGGTGTGACTGTAAAAGGTGTCGACGATATTTTGATCAAGTTTGGAAAATGCTGTCAGCCGGTTCCAGGAGATTTTATTACAGGTTATATTACAAGAGGTTATGGGGTCACCGTCCATCGCACAAGTTGTGTTAATGCTATGAAAATGAGCCCTGAACGACAAATAGATGTGGAATGGAGTGTGGATATAGCTGATACATATCCTGTAAAGATTCTGGTTCGTTCTTATGACAGGGTTGGATTGCTGGCGGATATTACTGCAAATATCAGCAAAAATGGCGCCAATATTTTAAGTGCGAACACAAAAACGCGGGAGAGTAAAATCGTCGACAGTGTATTCACCATAGCCGTCGAAAACACCGACCATTTAAACAAGGTTATCTCGGCTATTCGAAAGGTGAAAGATATCCAGGATGTCAGAAGAATTGACAGATGATCCGTATTAGTTTTAGTTTTTTATAGCCTTTTTCAGACCCTTTTCGATTTAGGGCGCTTTAACAATATGGCCCGATTTAATACAGCTGGTACAGACCATCATCTTTTTAACGCTTCCTTTGTGTAATGCTTTTACCCTCTGAAGGTTTGGATTAAAGCGACGTTTCGTTAAATTATGAGCATGGCTTATATTGTGGCCAGCGAGGGGCTTTTTCCCGCATATTTCACACATTCTTGACATGATTATTTCTCCTTTTCAAAAACAAGAACTAGTTTTAATATAATATGACAGTATATATGTAAAGTATTTTTATCTAATTTTTCTGATCTTTTGTCAGAAATTCTTCACAAAGGCTGGCATATTGGAGCGCCTGTTGGTGGAATCCGACATCAGGAAAGTTGGATAGTACCGATTTGAAGCGGTTTAGGGCTGCTTTATAATGCTTATTCTTATAATAAAAGAATCCAACATAAAATTCGTGTCCGGCAAGGCTTTTTATACATTCTTTAATGTGCTCTTCAGCTCTGTGAGTATATACATCTTCAGGAAACTGTTTTTTAAGACGATTGAAAGTATCGAGTGCGTTTTTTACAGAGGTTTGATCCCTGTCGACGGTATCGATCCGCTCGTAATAACAGAGCCCTATTTGAAAAATGACATAGGGGATGGCTTCGTTGCGGGGATGAAGGTTTTCAAATGCTTCATATGCTGCCACAGCTTCTTCATAATTTTTTATATGGTAATATGCATCCGCAATTTTCAGTTCAGCAAGAATAACATACTTGCTGAAAGGGTACCAGTCTCTAAGTTTTTCAAAGGATTCTATGGAATCCTGATAATCATCGTCGTTGAATTGGTCCATTCCATTGTTGACCAGTTCCAGGGCAGTCTCTTCTTCTTTTGTCTCAAACCATGCACAACCGGAAAACACAAACAATAGAATAAGGATTAAAGCAATGATTCGTTTCATTTTATCAGGTTTTCGATATATTGCCCTGCTGAGAATGCTGCGATGGCACCCTCACCTACGGCGGTTGCGATCTGGCGCAGCGGCGTATTTCTAGCATCTCCGGCTGCAAAAACCCCTGGCACCGAGGTCTCCATATTTATATCCGCAACAACAAACCCCTTTTCATTGAGTTCGACACTATCTGCAAGAAATTTGGTGTTTGGGATCTCACCCACCCATATAAAGCACCCATCCACGGAAAGCTTCTTTTTTTCACCGGATTTGACATTTTCCACATCAATGCTTTCAATATTGGTTAACCCCTTGATGCCGGTCAACACAGAGTCCCACAGAATTTCTATTTTATCATTGTTGAATGCACGTTTTTGGAGAATCGCTTCTGCACGCAGACGATCTCTTCGATGGATAAGATAGACCTTTTTTACAAATTTGGTCAGATATATGCTTTCTTTTACAGCGGTATCGCCCCCGCCCACAGCGGCAACGATGCGGTCTTTAAAAAACGGAGCATCACAGGTGGCACAAGAGGAGACACCTTTGCCGTAAAACATGTCTTCACCGGGAATTCCAAGTTTCTTTGGAGAAGCGCCGGCAGAAATAATGATCGTATGTGTTGTAAGGACGCCATCTTCTAAAATGATTTTTTTAATAGGCTTAGACAGATCAACGGAAACGGCTTCTTTGCTTTCGATCATCAGGCCGAATCTTTTCGCCTGGTCCGTGAACCGCTGTGCAAGATCCTGACCGCTGATTCCTTCCGGGAATCCAGGATAATTTTCGACCCAGTCTGAGATAATGATCTGTCCGCCGGTCATCAATTTTTCCAATAAAACGACCTTTAATCCGGAGCGTGCAGCATAAAGACCGGCGGTTAGCCCTGCCGGACCACCGCCGATAATGACAAGCTCGTAATCGACATTTTTCATTTGCAAGGTTTCCTGCTAAACTTGAGATATCATTTCTTCAAGCCTTGATTTGGCAACGATACCAATAACCTTGTCCTGAATTTCTCCATCTTTAAAGAAAATAAGGGTGGGGATGGATTTTATGCCGTATTTGGTGGGGGTTGCCGGATTTTCATCAACATTACATTTTGTAAACTTAACCTTGTCGCCGAAAGCTTCAGCAAGTTCTTCGACGATGGGTGCAATTGCCCTGCACGGCCCACACCAGGGTGCCCAAAAATCGACCATTACAGGTTTACCTGACTGTAATACTTCGGATTCAAAGTTGCTGTCGCCTACTTCAAGAATATCTTTTGCCATAAAATTGTTTCCTTTCTGTATTTTTTTGAAATTTCAACAGTTGGCTGAAATATAGTGATATGAATGGGGCTTGTCAACCTTATCCGATATACCATTCGGATAAAATGAGGAATTATCAGATTTTATTTAAACACTCTTTAAGAAAAAGACCTAAAGATACTCATTAATTTTCATGCGAGATTTGGGTTATAATTCTACAACGAATTTTTCCGTCACTTCATTCCAGGTGGTGATAATATAGTATGCTAACATGATGACGATGACCAGGATCAAGCTCCATTTATAGGTCAAAAAGTTCGGCATAAAGACTCTGTAGCCCATGAATGCATTGAGGCCCTCTGAACTTTTGATCCAAGCTTTGAACAACGACGTCGACAATGCAAAAAAGATGACGGCCAGCATCAGCTTGATGTGACCTTCTCCGGCCCGCCAGACCGAACCGCTTCAGCAGCCTCCTGATCATAATATCGCCAGGCTTTAAGGGATGTGGGATCAGCTTTAACAGCTTTTCTAAAATACTCCTTGGCGTCCAGGTATTTCCCTCTGGCATAGGCCTCATTACCAAATCTTAGCATCCGGGCACAAAGTTCCTTGTCCGGTGGGCAAGTTGCCGGCTCTTGGGCCGTTATATAGGTTGAGGCTGAAAAAATTATGGTAAGCAAAAAAACAACCGCGATTAAAATAGACCATCTTGAATTCACGACACACTCCTTATAAAAATAAGTTACCTTTTTTATCATTCAATCCGCTAAAGGCGGATAAATCCTTCCTAAGGCGGATGGATCTCTTAAACGAAATTTCCCGAATATGCAACCGTTTAATGTCTACCAAAACACAACAAAGTGGTCAAGCTCGATTCCTAAAAAGAAAACTGGATAAAGGTTTTTTATGCATTATTGAACCGACTCCATCCGCAGACGATATTAGAAAGATCACAGCCTGTTTGACAATAAATAGTACATTGTAGTATAGATATGACAATCGCTTCCGTATTTATTAAAAAGGGAAAATATGGGCATGTGTGTTGCAGTATTTAGAAAAGTCCGTTTTGCTTTAATTTTATCAATTACCGGGATCATTCTCTTTGTGACTGGTTGCAGTGATAATGCCGGATATGCAACCGTCGATTTTTCTAAAACCATTCAGGTTGAACAACCCAGGCCGGCATATGACAAAAGTCAAACGTTACGAGTGGCCGTATCCGCCATGGTTTCACCAAAGGAAACCTTTTCCAATTACCGGGCGTTACTCGATTATATCGGTAAGAAGCTGAATTGTAACATTCAATTGATTCAGCGAAAAACATATACTGAGATCAATGACCTGTTCTTGAAGGGTAAGGTCGACCTGGCATTTATTTGTTCGGGGCCGTACGCCACTGGAAAGGAAAAATATGGATTTGAAGCCCTGGCAACTCCTATCATTCGCGGCGAACCTTTTTATCATTCTTACCTTATTGTAAACAAGAACAGTTCAATAAAAACACTTGAAGATTTAAAAGGACGGGTCTTTGCATTTACGGACCCGGAATCGAACACCGGTGCGCTGATTCCGACCTACTGGGTGGCTCAAAAGGGCGAAACGCCGGAATCCTTTTTTAAAAGCATCAACTACACATACAGTCATGACAATTCTATTCTGGCAGTCGCCCGATCACTGGTGGACGGTGCTGCGGTCGATGGAATGATATGGGAATATTATAACGCCCGTAATCCCGTGAATACATCTCAAACCCGGGTGATTAAAAAATCGATTCCTTTTGGCAGTCCGCCTTTTGTCGCCTCAATGTATCTGCCTTCAGATGTCAAAGAAAAAGCCCGCAACGTGCTTCTTAAAATGCACCAGGACCCGGCAGGGAGACAAATCCTCAAAGAATTGCTGATCGAGCGTTTTGACATGCCAAAAGAAGTTTGGTATCAGCCGGTTCGCGAAATCAAAAGTCGACTTGTTGCGGTGAATAAGGGATCACATGTGGCCCCAAGATTTTAGAAAAAGACTGCTTCTCGTGGTTGCGGTCATCGTCATCACCAGCGGCCTGGTTATTTCTCAGATCGTCACCCACCGGTACAGTGCCACGCTTTCCCAGTTTGCCGCCGTTCAGGCCGAAAATATTACGCACGACCTGGCACTGAATGCCACCAATAAAATTCTCATCAATGATTTGGTCGGCCTCCAAAATTTACTCGATGACCGGATGCGCAGCAATCCCAATATCTCCTATCTTTTTATTGTCAAAAACAGCCGGATTCTCACCCATACATTCCCAAAAGGGGTTCCTGTTGATCTCATAAATGCGAACAAACCTGCCGACAATCACCATGATAATTTGAAAAAAATTATTTCAAAACAGGGGGATCGCTATATCGATATCGCCTGGCCGATTTTTGAAGGCAAAGCCGGTATTCTTCGGCTGGGGCTTGATTTAAAGCCCTTTCGAAAACAGATAGCGCAACTCTGGTTGCAAATGAGTATCATTACGCTGGTGGTTTTGTTGCTGGCATTGATTATCATCCACTTTTTGATCAAACGATTGACCAATCCCTTGACCGTTCTCAGCGAACAGGTGGAAAAAATCGATGAAGAACACCTGGATGTCGTCATTGATATTAAAGGCCGGGATGAAATCGGAAGACTGGGAGCATCCTTTAAAAAGATGCTGGAGCGTATCAAAGGGTATATGGTTCGCCTAACGGAATATGCCGACCGTCTTGAAGAAAAAAACCGGCAACTGGATAATGCCCATCGACAAACCAAAACATCATTTGAAATCGCCAGGGAAATTGGTGCTCTTTCGGATTTAAAGGCGGTATGTGAATTCTTGATCAACAAGCTTCGGAACATTGTCAAGTGCCAAAGAATGGTTTTGATCATTTTCAGCAGTAAAAAGTCGGTTCTTTATAGCTACTCAGAGAAGGTTGTTAATACCCTGGAAGGAACCTTAGTTGACGCTACCGCAACATTATTAGCTGATGTGAAACAAATGAAATTTCTTGATAAATCACAACTTCCCTATATGTTCAATGAGTTGAAGCCTGCTGAAAAAATCATTGTGTTTCCTGTTCATATTGAGAACCATCTGTTGGGCGGTATGTATATCGGGTGCCCCGGAGACTGCGAATGTGTTACTAAAGAACTCGATATCATTATGCTGATTTTAAACCAAACTGCCGGTGCGATTCTCAGAGCGGTCTTGTATGAAGATGAGATCGGTGATTTGAAAAAAAGAATTGAACCAACTTCCAGTTTTGCCGGAATCATCGGAAAAGATCCCCAGATGCAGATCATATTTAAACTCATTGAAGATGTGGCCCCATCGGATGCAACGGTATTGATACAGGGCGAAAGCGGCACTGGCAAAGAGATAGTGGCAAATGCCATTCATCAGAAAAGCCCTCGTAAAGACAAGCCGTTTATCGTTATAAACTGTTCGGCGTATCCGGCCAGCCTTCTTGAAAGCGAGCTTTTCGGCCATGAAAAAGGCGCATTTACAGGCGCCTTGACCAGAAAACCCGGCAGGTTTGAACAGGCAAACGGCGGTACCGTCTTTTTGGATGAAATCGGAGAAATATCCCCTTCGGCCCAGATTAAACTTCTTCGAGTGCTGCAAAGCAAAAAATTGGAACGTTTGGGCGGTCATGAAACATTAAAGGTGGATATTCGTATTCTGGCTGCAACCAACAAGAACCTATTAAAGGAGGTCAAAAATGGAGAATTTCGTGAAGACCTTTTTTATCGTTTAAACGTTATCCCTATTAATTTGCCACAGTTAAGGAACCGGCGAAATGACATACCGCTGCTTTCCCGGCATTTTCTGGACCGGTTTTCCGACATGCAGAACAAAAAAATAACCGGTTTTTCATCTGAAGCCATGCGAAGACTTCTCGATTATTCATGGCCGGGGAATGTTCGCGAATTGGAAAACACCATTGA
>CAXMTB010000117.1:0-10049 GCA_964195835.1 uncultured Nitrospinaceae bacterium
GTGCCGATCACAATCATGATAACATTGCGGTAGTCGGCCAGATAGTACCCGGTATTCGATAAAAATTGAAATAGCAGCTCCATGCATTAACCTTTATTCGTTTTCGTTAACTGTATTTTCTTTAGGTGGTTTCCAGCTGAACACGCCATCACCGTAAGGGATTAATATTTTGGCATCACGAAAGGCTGTAAACGTTATGTGTGGGTGTGGAAAATTGTTTTCCTTGGCGATTTGATAAAGATCGGAAAGATAAAAAGTTTCTCCAATTTCTTTAATCAAAGGTTGATACAGACAGGCTATTTCATCAAGCTCCGTAGGAAATATTGTTGGTAAAGCCGATTCCGGTTGTTCTTCAGGTTCATCGTTTTCCTGTATTTGGTTGTTGTTTCGGAAACCGGCATATTTATTTTCAAAGAACAGCAGTATCTTGTGAATTTGAGAAATTGCGGTGGACAGAACAACCAGTCCGGAAAAGACGATCAAAGCGCCGGCAATGGCCATTGCCCAGCCGTTATGAGTTGATATTGCATGAAAGCCGTACAATTGATATCTCTCCTTGTTCAAAGAAAAAAGCCGTATTAACCTACTTCACACGTTCGAAAAGATTCAAAACTGTTGCAACCTATTAGAAGATTTGTTCACCACTTCTAATAGGTTACCATGCACATGATAAACAATTCTTTTTTCGATCATACATCTTTAAAAAAGTCAACACTAAAGCGCTTTTTGCCCGACCATCGCTTACCACAAAAAACAGTTAAAGTTTTTAGCAAAGATACCGATGAAAATTCATCAGGGATATACTTGTCTGCTGAAAAACACATCCTCTGAGGGGTAGCAGTGTAGGGCTTCCAAACGATCGCCCGTTAGATGAGGACAAGCTAACCGGACGACCAATCCCATGCATTTATATCGCGCTTTTATTTGATAAGAAAGCGGGTTTTGTCCTTAATAACCGCATCTTTTCAATTTAATAGGATAGAAAATTATTATGAATTTTGGAGGTAATAAAGGGAGGTTTTTGGCGATAGTTCTGTCAGTTTTTGTGTTGATTGCTATATGTGTCGCGGCTTTTCTTCACCAGAATGAAAAAATAAATTTTCAAAACATATCTATGTTAAGACAAAAAAAGGATAAAAATGGATCAAACTATCTAAAATGCCAACTTATGTCGAATCTCGGCACTCAAAATTATTTGACGCTGGAAATGGCCATTCCTTATGAAAATAAAACACAATATGCCGATTTGAAGCAAAAAATAGACCGAATAAAGAGTGACATGTTGACGAACATTGACCAAGAGGAAATGAACAAATGGGTTAAGGAACGAGATTACGTTGCAATAAAAGGCGAGCCACTAAAAGTTATAAATAAACATACAAAAAAACCAATTGAACATATCTATTTCGATTCATTTCTTTATCAGTAATTAAAAATCCGGAACCCAGAAGATTTTTTTTATATCCCGGGTTCCGGACGTTATTGCTATTTTTTCATCTGTTGGTTGAAGATCGCTTCTGCTTTATTGGCCATATCTTCAGCCTTTTGTGCCGAGGCAGCAGCAGCGTCCGCGGCATTTTCAGCACGCACAGCGGCTGCATCTGCCTGTTTGGCCTGCTGAGCGCAATCTTGGGTTGATGCTTTGGCGTCCTTGGCATCTTGGCTGGCCTGTTGAACCTGTTTCTCCAGCATTGTCATTTGATCGGTGGTTGCACAGCTCATCAGTGAAAAAGCCAGGGCTAGTGATAATACAAGGCCCATCACCATACACACGTTTTTCCGTATATCCATTGTAATTGCCTCCTCCTATTTAGCGTTAAAAAAAACGGATGTCATCAATGAGTCTGTTTATTAATGGTCTTTTCGCACAATCTCTGCGTTATGCTCAAAAGATAATCCTCGGAATATCAACTATATGCCTGTGGTTATTTTTTTCACATGCCTTGATCTTGAACAAAAATCCGTATTAATTAACAAACGCATTAAGGATTTGACGTCTTAATGGCGAGCGTATCATCACCTCCCTTCTTAAGAAAACCCACACGAACCGGAAGTCCGCTTTGTTTCTCAAGCGCATCTTTGACCAATGAAACCGAGACACTGCTCAAAATATCCAGCTCATTTAATCGACGCAAGGTCTTTGCTTGCATATCGGGAATTCTGTTGTAAATATCTGGATGAACCTCCATGAATATATTTTGATCCTGGAAGCCTATTTTTACGGGTTCATAAACGATTTCAACAGGTGTGTTTACATATACCTTTTCAAAAAGCAAAGCAATATGTTCCGGGTAAAGGCGGATGCATCCGTGACTGACCCGTTTTCCGATACCCCAAGGAGAATTTGTACCGTGAATACCGTATCCGATCAGCGAGAGGCCGAGCCAATATTTTCCTAAGGGATTGTTCGGCCCGGGAGGAATCGTGGCGACGCCGTATTTGGCCCTCAGGGACTCAGGGATCAACCATGTGGGGTCGACCTTACGGTAAATGACGTGACCCACGGCCACGGGGGTTTCCCATCCGACATCTCCAATTCCCACCGGATATGTGTTAACCATCCCGGTTTTCGGGATAAAATGATAGAGCCTCAATTCCGGCAGATTGATAACTATCCCGAACAATTTGGTAGACGGTAAGATCCATTGGGTCGGAATGACAAGATTTCGCCCGGGGCTGGGCATCCATGGGTCCATCTTTGGGTAAAGGAGCGAGAGCTCATTATAACCCAAGCCGAAATTGCGCACAATGTCCAAGAGGGTCTCTTTGGGTGCGACAATGTGGTGCTGCACGGATCCCACAACGGTTTTGTTATTACCATAGCTGAAACTACCGGCGATTGCTTTTTGGGTGCCGATGATGAAGAAGATGCTCAGTATAAAACAGCTAATTTTTTTAATATGGATGGTTTTGATCATTGGCGCTGTGACTTTTGGCGTGTCAAATACGCGTTTACACCCTTCTATAACGAAAATGCTCAGCAGGATATGAATGAATTATTATGCTTAATCCCCAGTATCACAAGTGAAAAAGAATGGCAAATGCTCAAGAAGTCCACAAATCGGCTTTTACTCAGACAAAATTTTTTCCGATGGTCTTAAGTGCCCATGAGCGAATTCCCACCGCTTATCGAGAAAATAAAGGATCGGGACCGTCATCCTTGAGAAAAAGAGGGAAGCAACTTCTCCTGCCATAAGGGATATGGCAAGGCCCTGAAAAATGGGATCGAACAGAATGACCGAAGCACCGACCACCACAGCTGCGGCGGTCAACATCATGGGCCGAAAGCGTACGGCGCCGGCGTCGATGACCGCAAGATCCAGCGGCATTCCTTCTTTCAGACGCAATTCTATAAAATCGACCAGGATGATGGAGTTTCTTACAACAATTCCGGCGCCTGCGATAAATCCGATCATGGAGGTCGCTGAAAAAAAAGCGCCAAGAGCCCAGTGAGCGGGAAGGATGCCAATCAGAGAAAAAGGGATGGCAGCCATAATGACCAGCGGTGTACTGAAAGATTGGAACCATCCCACAACCAGTACAAATATCAGTACCAGGACCACAGCAAATGCAATTCCAAGATCCCGGAAAACTTCGTAGGTGATGTGCCATTCACCGTCCCATTTCATTTCATATTTCCGGTCGCTGGAAGGAAGACCGGCGGTATGTTGGGCAATTTGGTATCCTTCTGGCAGTTGAATGGCATCGATCTTTTTTTTCATTTCCAAAATGGCATATACGGGGCTTTCCTTGACACCGGCCACATCCCCGATAACATATACCACCGGCATGAGATTTTTATGATAAATACTCTGATCCACGGGGATGTTAAGGACGTTGATCAGTGTAGAGAGCGGTACCAGGCCACCGTCGGCTGAAACAAGTTTCAGCATTTTAAGACGCTGAATTCCGGCACGGGAGGATAACGGAAGGCGCATCAGTATGGGCACATCTTCTTTTTCCCTGGGCTGATGAAGCAGACCCGCCTGTTGTCCTTTAAGTGCCATCTCGAGGGTACGGTTAATCCGGGCCACACTGATCCCGTGAAGGGCGGCTTTCTCGCTGTCAACCTCAATCTTATAGCGGGGTTGGGTTTCTTCCATGTACCAGTCCACATCGACCACGCCGGGCGTTTCTTTAAAAATGTTCATGATATCGGCAGCTATTTGCTTTTGGCGATGGTAATCAGGACCGTAGATTTCAGCCACCAGTGTGGATAAAACCGGTGGACCGGGCGGGACTTCGGCCACTTTTATCCGGGCATCATACCGGTCGGCGATGCTCTTGAGAACCGGTCGAACCCGTTTGGCGATATCATGACTCTGATTTTTTCGATGTCCTTTCTCGGCCAGATTAACCTGAATGTCTGCTTGGTGAGCACTGCTTCGCAGATAATAATGGCGCACCAGGCCGTTAAAGTTAAACGGCGCCGAGGTGCCCACATAGAGCTGATAATCGGTGACTTCATTAACGGTTTTGAGATAATCTCCCATTTCCATAACAGCGGCTGATGTTTCTTCCAATGTGGCGCTCTCCGGCATGTCGAGAATAACCTGAAACTCACTTTTGTTGTCAAATGGGAGCATTTTGAGCCGAACCCATCCGACACCCACCATAGCGCATGAAATCAGGAGAAGAACAATGACGCTGATCAGAAAAACCCATCGCCAGAATCGATTTTCAATCAAGGGTGTCATTATTTTGCGATAAAGGCGCGTGCTCCAGTCTTCTTCCCCGTGTTCACCGGCTGTCGCTGTTGGTTTGTGCTTTATCAATCGCATGGAAGCCCATGGGGTAACAATAAAAGCGACAATCAGTGAAAAGATCATAGCGGCGGATGCTCCCACCGGAATGGGCCTCATGTACGGCCCCATGAGTCCGCCGACAAACGCCATGGGTAAAATGGCGCTGATGACGGCTAATGTTGCTAAAATGGTGGGATTACCGACTTCGTCCACTGCTTCGACGGCCACCGTGACTCTGGAACGCTCACTATTTTCCGGAAGCCGGAAGTGACGAACGATATTCTCCACGATCACGATGGCGTCATCCACAAGGATTCCGATGGAGAATATCAACGCAAAAAGGGTGATCCGGTTCAAGGTATACCCGTACAGATAAAAAACTGCCATGGTCAGAGCGAGTGTCACGGGAATGGCAATGGCAACGACGCCGGATTCACGGTGTCCCAAGACAAACCATATCAAAATTGTGACGGAAACAATGGCGATCATCATGTGATAAAGCAATTCATTAGATTTTTCTTTGGCGGTGTCTCCATAGTTTCGAGTGACGGAAACATGAATATTATCAGGGATGACGCTGCCTGTTGCGCGGTGAATTCGTTCAAGCACGCGATGGGATACAGCGACGGCATTGGCTCCTTTTCGCTTGGAAACGGTGAGGGTGACGGCAGGGAAAACCCCTTTTGGGGGCATGTGGTCGGCGGTGTTTTTTTCTACAGCGGCCGGACCGGTACCGTAAAAAACATACTGATTCGGCTCTTCCGGGCCGTCAATGACGTCTGCAACATCCCGAAGATAAACGGGTTTACCGTTGCGCACCCCTGCTACTACACTTTTGACATCCTCTATCGTTTTTAAAAAGCCGCCCGTGTGAACCAAGACCTGACCTTTGATGGAAGGATAAGTGCCGGTTTCAGATTCCTGGTTTGCAGCGGTGACGGACATGGCAACCCCTTCAAGGTCAAGGCCGTAAGCCGCCAGCCGCACCGGATCAAACAGCACCTGAACCTGTCGCCGTTCGCCGCCGATAAGGGTGGTCATGGCAACATTGTTTTCGCGTTTGACCCTATTTTCGACCTCTGCTGCCACACGTCGCAATGTGTAATGATCGAACCCTTCCCCCCAGAATGTCAGCGATAGAATCGGAACGTCGTCAATATATCGCGGTTTAATGAGCGGCGGTGTAACAGACCAGGGAATGAGATCATAGTTTGCCATGAGCTTCGACTGGAGACGAACGATGGATTTTTCCTCGTCCTGTCCCACGTAGAAGCGGACCACCGCCATGGACATACCGGGGCTGGAGGTTGAATATACATATTCAACGCCCGGAATTTCCCACAACAGCTTTTCCATGGGGCTTGTGACCCGCTCTTCGACTTCTTTGGCGCTGGCACCGGGCATTTTTACAAAGATGTCGATCATGGGAACGATAATCTGGGGTTCTTCTTCTCTGGGAAGAGCGATGACCGATGCGATGCCCAGCAAAATGGCAGCGATAATAAACAGAGGGGTCAGCTTGGAATCGATAAAAAACTGTGCAATTTTGCCGGCGACACCTATTTTTTGCGTCATGAATCAATCTCCACTTTCATGCCGTTGATTAGAGTTGGTGGAGGAGCGGTTACATAGCGATCCCCTTGCTTGAGGCCTGATAAGACTTCTATGGACTCGCCGAATGTCCTGCCGGTTCGAATGAGTCGAAATTTGGCGGTTTGCGTATGATCCACAATATAAATGCCGGTCAACTGTCCGGAATGTATCACGGAGGTTAAAGGAATTAAAAGCAAGCCGCTTTCGCCCACGGGGATTGAAACCCGTGCGAACATGCCGGATCGAAGCCTTGGGTCAACCGGCAGCTTAACCTTGATTAAAAATGAACGGTTCTTTACATCAGCAGCTGGAAAAATTTCCTGTACGCTTCCTGTGAACGTTTTGTTGTTGAGCGCGGAAACGGTTACCGTCACTTCTTGGTCTAAGCCAACGGTATGGATATACTGTTCGGGCAGCGCCAGGTCAACGGCATAACCACCTGTATTTTCAATTAAAAACATGGCTTTGCCTGGTGCGGCAAGATCTCCTTCATCGACCATTTTTGCCCGAATGGTCCCGTCATAGGGTGATACGATAACGGCATCATTGGCACTTGCAGCAGCCGATGATAAACCAGCTTCGGCCTGTTTGACGCGCTGTGTTGCGGCGGCCAGCCCGGCCTGGGCCTGTTGGTATCGAGATTTGATCTCATCAAACTCCTGGGGACTGGCAGACTCATCTTTCATCAGGTTCTGGTATCGGGCATAGGTGGCAATCGCAAGGTCTGCGCCCGCGCTGGCCGCAGTTTCGGCGCGCCGGGCTTCAGCAAGCCCAGCTTTTGCTTGGCGCAACATTGCTGAGACCTGCCGGTCGTCGATAACAGCAAGCCGATCCCCCTTTTTGACTTTGTCTCCTTCCCGGACAAAAACCTCTTTTACGGTTCCCATAAGTTTGCTGGAAATCGTGCTGACAATTTTGGCGCTGACGGTTCCTACGGATTCGTAAATGGATGGCTGACGGATAAGTTTAGCAGAGACGACGGTTGCCTTTACACGCTCTTTTATAGACGTTTTAACATTTCCCGGTTCTATTTTTTCCCCGCAACCCAATAAGAAAAAGACCACGGTAAAGATTATAAAATAAAAGAATCGTATGTTTTTCTGCATGATGGACTCCATTTTGATATTTTATTGAAAATCCGTGTCAATGGTTCCCGAAGCCAGCGCGAGTTCAATACGGGCCACCTTGTAATCGTGAAGCGCCTTGAAATAGTTGGTGTGGGCCTGTTGGCGGGCCAGCTCTGCATCAAGAAGGCCGACGATCGTTAACAAGCCGTTATTATATCGATTTTTTACAATACGCAATCCTTCTTCAGCCTGATCCACTGCGATTTTCGCCACCCGTATCCTTTCCCGGGCGCTTTTTGCCTTTAGAAAAGCTTCCCGGGCTTGGACTTGAATACCCAGTTCCATACTTTTTTGCATTTCCTGAACCCGGCCAAGCATCGATTTTGCTGCTTTTGTTTCTTCGGAGATGTGGTTTCCGCTAAAAATGTTGATCCGCACGACGGCTCCGAGGGAATAATTGTCCGCGGAATCACTGAAATCTTCCGAGTTAATTTCGTAGTTTCCAACCAGGTTTACGTCCGGGTAATGGCCGGACTGTGATTTGGCGACTTCTTTTTTGGCAATATCTTCCTCAAGGCGCAACGCACCCATTTCAGGGCGTTTAGATAGGGCCGTTTCGATCCACGTGTCCACGGTGCTTTGAACTTCAGAACTTATTGTCAAAGGCGTGACCGGGTTCAAGGGGTTGGTTTCACCGGAACCCATGAAAGCGTTCAGCATCGCCTCATTTATTTTGAACCGGCTTTCTGTTAAAAGCTGCTGCTGTTCTAAATCTGCAATATGAACCATGGCTCTTAAAAGATCGCTTTTTACCACAAAACCGCTGTCATAGCGGGACTGAATCATTTTAAGATTGGCGGTCGCTGTTTCAAAGGCCTGTTTTGTAACCATGATATTTTTCTGTGAAAGAACAAGTCCGACATATGCCGCTGCAGTTCGCGCAATCACGTTTTGTCGGGTCCGTTCGAGCGTCAATGATGCAACAGATAGGTTCTGTTTGGCCTGTTCCCAGCCGAGTTTAGTTCGACCGCCTTCATAAATAGACCACGACAAAGAGAACGTAGATGCAAAATTGTTTATGGCATCCGGATCATTCAGACTGACAGGATTGAAGTCTGCTTGGGTAATGACACCTTGATTCAATTTGGTGCCAAAGGCCCACATGGGATTGGTGGTTCGGTTGAATGATTGCATAAAATTAAGCTGGGGGTAGAAACCTGACTGGGCTTTGACCGAGTTGGACTTAACAGCATCCACCTGAAATTGTGCCGCTTTTATTTCCGGATTTTTTTCCACAGCGATGTGAATCGCTTCGGCCATGGATATCGGTTCCGGTAGCGCGGTGTTTTGATCGTCGGCGAAAGTTGAGAATGCTGGAAAGGAAAGAGATACAGAGGCAATCAACCAAAAACAGAGTTTAGAGCGAATCGATTTCATATTGCTTCTCCAAATTGTTAAGCTGTTTATATGAACGTTTCTCTAAAGAAATGAAGTGCTAAACTTTAATGATAATAATATAAAAGGCAAAAAAGAATCTTTCAATGTTTTTTAATCCGTACTGGCGATAAAATAAAATTAATCAAACGATTACGCTTCGTATTTCCTGTATGAATTGCATAAGATTTCTCCATTGGTGATTATCCGGTTGATAAGCAGTTAATTGTTGATATGATTAATGTCGTTTACGATAAAACAATAAAACGATCCGGGAGGCAAGCCGGAACATGCTGAAGAAACCGCTGCAAAAACATTTTGGGTTCAATTCATTTTTAAAGGGTCAGGAAGAAGTCATCCGGAAAGTTCTGGAGCGTCAATCCGCGGCAGCCATCTTTCCGACCGGTGCCGGCAAATCCCTTTGTTATCAGCTGCCGGCAATATTATTGCCCGGCATGACGCTGGTGGTATCTCCCCTGCTGTCTCTGATGAAAGATCAACTTGATTTTTTACTGGAAAGCAATATCCTTGCCGCTCGTTTGGATTCAACCCTTCAAAAAAACGAATATAATGCGATTATCGCAAGAGCTAAAAATAACGAATTAAAAATTCTAATGATTTCGGTCGAACGGTTTAAAAATGAACGATTTCGCTCCAACCTGGAAAAGATGAACGTTACCCTGTTGGTTGTTGACGAAGCGCATTGCATCTCTGAGTGGGGGCATAATTTTCGACCGGAATATCTGAAACTGCCTGATTATCAAAAGGAATTCAAAATTGAGCAAACGCTGTTGCTTACCGCGACCGCTACTGAGCGGGTAATTGACGACATGTGCGCTAAATTCAATATTCTTAAAGACCATGTATTTGTTACCGGCTTTTATCGCGAGAATCTCTTTCTGCAAATAACGCCAATAGCCACACCTGAAAAAAAGAACCGCGTGCTTCAAAGAATCCGTGAAAACCCCAAAGCTTCTACTATTGTTTATGTTACCCTGCAGAAAACGGCTGAAAACGTCTCGGATTTTCTTTGTGCAAACAACATAAATGCGAATCCTTATCATGCCGGGATGGAAAACGAAAAACGGGAACAGATTCAAAACAAATTCATGGATGGGACCCTGGCCTGTATCGTTGCAACGATCGCATTCGGAATGGGAATCGATAAAAAGGACATCCGCAGAATCATTCATTATGATTTGCCCAAATC
>CAXMTB010000118.1:0-9975 GCA_964195835.1 uncultured Nitrospinaceae bacterium
ACGTGAAAACAGGACTAAACATGGCATCAAAGACACATCATTTTAGAAAAATCGAGGCTATCATAAACTCAATAAGGTTTTGTTATCCGTTAAAGTAATCCGGTTCAAAACCTCGGCATGCCATTTTAAAATTAAGGTCTCTTTTCAAAAGTTCAACCCTTATTTTAACATAATTATTTCTTAATGAGAAAAAGGGGGGGGACGACCCATGCTTTGTTATGATTTTCCAAGGAATGTGAAAATCGATAAGTAGTTATAGGTACTAAAAATACACCGATCGCAAAAAAGCGATCATGCGTGAGCCCTTTGGGATTGCCGATCTTGCCGCACCTACTGCGTCAGATGCCCTACCGCATATTTGACTATAGCGGAAAGACATCTTTCTTGTATCTGCGGCAACACCGCCAAAGGCGGGCAAGCCTCAACAATCGCTCAACTTAGGTCATATATTGTTATTCTTCTATGTCAACTTTATACCCATCTTGTCAATTTTCACGATCAATAAACGAAATTTACAGTGTTTTGGAAGGATCAGGAGAGCTGACAATATTCTTTACACCCTGTTAAAGTTTACATCGACGCTCTTATGATTTTTACGTGAAATATTTTAAACATTTGATGACAAAAAAAACAACTGATTGAAAATATAAAAGAAACATCTTTGCACATTCATTAATCATTTTTGGAATGCATTTTGCATAATTAAATTTATAGTCGGGCTTCGATGAACTTAGCAATTGGGCCTAAAATTCAGATCTTGGCAAGGTTCATGATGAACCCGTAAAAAGATACCACAGGGTGTATTTATGATAACAAGACGTTATTGAACTAAAATATTGATATATATGATTTTTCAATATCTATGTTGCTAAAAAAATATTTAAAAAAAACGTGGCCGGGGGTTGCAATCTACAAGCAAGGAATTATTTTAAAATTAGATAGAAATGAACGAAAAAAACAAGTCGGACTGAAACGATACACATGTCTCAGGGCATTGTTTTTTCAAACAACTAATCCGGAAAAACCGGAAACAAAAAAGAATTTTTATCACGAAAGTACGAAATTTTAGACACAGAAAAAAGACAATTAAAACACCGCTGGATGCTCCAGGACTAAAAATTGGGCATTCAGAATGAACATATCGAGAAGGTTTAAGAACATGAAAAAATTATACATTTCAATACTGATACTCTTGGTAACGATAGCTTGGCCAAAACATGCTCCAAAAGTTTATGCCTTTGACGGAAATGCCCTGGAATACTTCGATCTGGGTTTGCAAACCTCGATGGCTTATAAAAAGACCAATTATTTTACCAAGGCGATAGAGTTGAACCCTAGGCTCGCGCCGGCCTATGAAAAACGAGGATTGAATTATTATTTTCAGGAAAAATACCACAAGGTGATTGAGGATTTTACCAACTATACCCGGCTGGTCCCCAACAAAGCCGATGCCTACCAGATGCTGGGGATGGCTTATCTCAAAATCAACAACTATGAAAAGGCCATTGTCAACTTTGACAGAGCCCTCGATCTGGAACCGGAAATAAAGAGGGTGTTTGGTTACCGGGCAGAAGCTTTCCGCATGATTGGTCAACTAGACGAAGCCATTGATGATTCAAACAGAGCTCTTGCCATGGAAGGTGATCTGCGAATTTTATCAGATGTTTATAGAACCCGAGCAAAAGCTTACCTGGAATTGGATCAAGAGATATTGGCCAACGCCGATCTCAAAAGGGCAGCGGAAATCGATCCCAGATACTTCTTTTACCGATATATATCAGGATATGCTGACCTTGAAGATATGCGAAGGGCGGGCTTGATCGGTATGATCGGTCTGGCCTTTGTGTTTATCTTCGGCTTGAAATTAAAGCCTCCCAAAAAAGATTAATAATCCAATATAAACAGTCTGTTCTATCCGAGGAAAAACGAACAGGCCAGAACCGCAAAGATTACGCCGGCGATATCTGCCGTTAATCCGGCAGCCAGCGAATGGCGGATACGGCGAACCTGTACGGCTCCAAAATAGACAGCCAACACGTAAAAGGTTGTTTCGGTGGACCCCTGGAGTGTTGAAACCAGATAGCCGGTGTAACTGTCGGGACCAATCGACGGATCGTTGATGATGGAGGCCAGAATACCGTATGCCCCTGATCCGGAAAGGGGCCGCATCAACGCCATGGGAAGGGCCTCGGCAGGCAGGCCGAAACGGCCGGTAATGCCGCTCAGCAAACCGACCATGGCCCCCAACACACCGCTTGCCCGGAGCATATCCACGGCCACAAGGATGGCCACCAGATAGGGGATGATCCGAAGCGCCACCTTAAAACCGTCCTTTGCGCCTTCAACAAACTCTTCATAGACGCGTACGCGACGCACCAGACCGAAGCCTAAAAACCCGACCATGAGCGCCGGAATGATCCACGGCGATATGGACCGTCCATAAATCACGGAAACGGGTATCAATGCCACAAGGGATGCAAGGGCCACGAGACTGACCCACAAAGGATATCCTTTGGCAGCGTCTTTGAGCGGCACTTCTTCCCCATCATCTGAAGGCATCTGCTGCAAAGAAGCTTCGGCATCAACCTTGAGCGGCAGTAGTCTCTGATACAGTTTGGCTGCAACAACGGCAACAGCGGTGGAACAGATGGTGGCAAACAATGTGGTGGGTAAAATCGCGGCCGGATCTGACGAACCGGCGGCTGCACGAAGGGCGATAACCCCGCTGGGCAACAGGGTCACACTGGAGGTATTGATGGCCAGAAACAGGGCCATGGAATCGGTGGCTGTTCCGCGCTGAGGGTTGAGCTTGTCAAGCTCCTGCATGGCCCGGATGCCAAAGGGTGTAGCGGCATTGCCAAGCCCCAACATGTTGGCCGAAAGGTTCAGAATCATGGCACCCATGGCCGGATGATCCGTCGGTACATCGGGGAAAAGCTTCACCATCAGCGGACGAATCAGCCGCGCCAAAATGGTGAGCATTCCGCCGGCTTCAGCCACTTTCATCAGCCCTAAAAACAGAGCCATCACACCCACCAGGCCGATGGCCAGTTCCACAGCCCCGCCGGCTGATGTGATCATCGCTTTGGAGAGAATCTCCATGGGAGACGACGCATCTTGCATCGAAACAAAGAAAATTTGCTGCCAGCCGGCAAATAAGAACGCACTCAGAACAATCAGTACGAATATGACGTTCATGGACACCATTCCATAAAGTGTAACGGCCGGAAAAATATTTTGCCTTAAATAATGTATTCCGGCCCGCTACTTCAAAGAATTATTAACCATATTCGGGTACTAAACTCGAGTTCTTGTTTGGAGAATTCAAATTTAATGAAGAAACAGCTCTTTAATCAAACCCCATGACAATAGTTTCAACCCGTCGGTTTTGCTGACGGCCGTCACTGGTGTCGTTGGCGGCAACCGGATCGGCTTTTCCGTACCACTGGGTGACGACCTGGCCGACACTCACATTGAATTTGTCGATCAGGTATGCTCCGACACTTTCAGCTCTTCGTCGTGCCAACCCAAGATTATACTCGGAAGGACCGGTACCGTCTGTAAAACCTGTCAGGGCCACATACATGCTGGGATTATTCTTTAAAAATTCCCCCAGTATACTTAGCTTGTCATTATATTCGGAACGAACTTGAGCACTGTCAAAATCAAACAGAATATTATCGACTCTAATATCAGCGAGTCGATAGGTTGTTGTAAGAAACTCTTCGACTCTGGTCTCAATAATAAAAAGAGCCCCGGCCAGATAGACAGGCTTTTCGAATACTTGATCAAATGGGACAACCCTCGAACACTCGTTTATGGAAGCAACGGCTTTCAGGACATCTTTCTCTATATCACCTTTAGCGGTGCTGATAACGTAAAAGCAAACATTATACTTTTCAGCAAGTCTTTTTGCTATTTCCACCGGCTTTCTGGATCCCGGCATACGACTATAGGAACCATCGGTGAATAAAAACACCACGGTTCGTCCGGAAAGTCCCGACAGTACGCCATCCAATTTAAGAAGTCCTTGCTGCATTAAGGTTGCTCCCGACGCCTTTGCCGGCAGTTGGTCAATGGCAGCAGCAAATTTATCCCGGTCATATTTTTGCATCATGTAAATGGGTTTAAAGGGTGTAAACAAGTATAACCCTGCATTGTATCCCAGGTCCGGAAGTAACGCATTTCTATCTTTTAATAGCTTTTTGGCGGCATCTAATGTTGTCAGTCCGGTATCTTGAAATGGTTCTTTCATGGAGCTTGAACTGTCAAACACTACGATAAAATTGTCCGCTGTTTTAATAAGTTCTTTTGTTATAATGACACCAGGCACCTCTTCTTTTTCCACAACAGCTTCAACTGCAAAAGAAACACCAACCATCATGCTTAAAAAAAACACCAATAAAACAGCCACCTTAAATTTCCAATTTGTTTTCACAATTCCACCTCCTGTTATGTTAAAAGTCAAGTTTCCCTATCATTTCATAATTCAATAAACCCTGAAATAATAACCGGAAGGCAAAAATTCATACAAGAGTCTTAAACGGCCAAATGGACTTATTTTAATCCTACATCCTTTATGGCCTGCTTGCAACGCCCGCTCACTTGTTTATCGTGCTTTTCGAGACATTCGAGCAGACGCCCTTCACCAGGTGCAATCGACCCGCAATACTTTTCCAAATCCGCATCGCATTCGTTCGCAACGTAGCTGAGAGCAGCAACCGCCCGTTCAAGCTGAACAGCGGCGTCATATAGTGCATACTCACATTTTCCTGAAAGCTTATCTCCATGAGCGTAAAGGCAGGCCAAAACGCGGCCTTGCCCCGGAGTCACTTGAGCACAATATTTTTCAATCTCCATTTTACAGCCATTGGCTACTGTTTCAACCAAGCTTTGCTGTGCAATTGCGCTGGTAATTCCCAGCGGCAGGATAGCCAGTGCCACAAAAAAAATCATCATTCGTTTCATTTCAGCCCCCTTTCTGTTTTTAGGTTTTTTTTGAATAATTGTTTGCATCTGCTATTGCTCAGATCTCAGGCATTTATGGACCGAGGGCTAACAGCTGCTATCCGTTTTCATTTCTGTGGAAGCAGGTTGTTTTTTTGTAAATCTTTAATCACCACTTTAATCATATCGTCAATATCTAATGTTTCTGACTGTCCGGACCATATGAGTTTTTCTGTTTTAACATCGTAAAGATTCGTTACCAAGCGCACGATGGTAGCCGTTCTGGAATAACCTGGAGTTTGGGTATCGCCAATAAAACCATTTCAAGGTGATTTGCCTCATTAATCTACCCCTATATTCAATTTGCATCTCTTTTCAAATGGATAGCACTATATGGCTCGTCATCTAAGTATATATTTTGCTGGAATAAAATTAGAGCTTTAATAAGGCCATGGTATTATATTTCTGCAAAACATCTGATCTCAATCACCGCTTAAGGTAATTCATCAATCCATGAGCCGATGTTAAGCCACTTCTCACCCATCTCTTTTAATTTGCCACTACCTTGAAGAATGTTCATAAAATTCTGCACCCAGTTGATCAACAGCGTATCTTCGGTCATGGCGATGCCCAGTGGTTCGAAGGTGAGGGGCGACTTCCCTGCTGTCAGCCCCTTATCTTGATAGCGGTAAGCCGTCAGTGAACAAAAATAAAAATCAGCGACAATGACATCGATCTTACCCTTGAAAAGAAGATCAATTGCCTCTTCGTAGGAATTGGTAAGGATCAATTTTGCCTTGGATATTGACGTCTCGGCAAATTTCTGACTGGTTGAATTCTTCAGAGCTGCAACAGTAACCTCCGGTGTATCCAATCCCTTTGCCTGTTTCAAAGCAGCATACTTCTCGAACACAGCCAGAATTCCCTTTCCAGAAACATAATACGGACCCACGAACGCCACCTTTTGATTGCGCTTCGGAGTTATGGTCATGCCCGACAGGATCATGTCTACCTGTCCTGCTTCAAGGGCCGGAAGAAGCTTGGCAAATGGCATTGAAACAAATTTTACTTTAACACCCAGTGCATCGGCCATTGCCCTCGAAATGTCAACATCCAGTCCGATGATTTCTCCTTTTTTGGTGGTGGCTGTCATCGGCGGCTGTGCACCGCTTGTGCCAACCACCAACTCCCCTTTCTTCATGATACGATCCATGGCAGGACCCGCCGAGGCAGCCATGGCAAACATCAGAGACAATGCAGATAATAAAGCAACGAAAACGAATGTTTTTTTCATCGAACTTCTCCTGTTTTGATTCTTTCAAAGGTTAATGCCATAAATAGTTTGTTCAAAAATAAATCGTGATAGAATATGTTATCATTTTTTTCTAGAAATGCTTAAGTACTTGCCCACCAGCATGGCAACGAGAATCGTCAAATAAAGCTGGCCGGAGATGGCAATAACAATGGTTACGGACTTGGCAAAAGCTGAAACCGGTGTAATATCACCATATCCTAAGGTGGTCAGTGTAACAAAACTAAAATATAGATAATCGTGAAACCCTGCGGCAGCATCACCCGAAAAGTTAATTGCTCCGGTATCTATGTGAAAAAAGAATTTTTGTACAATTTCCGCTATGGCCAGGAGCAATGTGCCCAATATACCGATCAGCAAATAACCGTTAATGGAATTGATGATAATGGTAAACGTCACCTGTTGACTTCTGGCAATATGCCGGATCATAAACACGGTAATAAACATGTTGAAACAAAAAAAGGACAGGAAAGCGACAAGCTTCAAAGGATCGTTGATAAAAATATAAGACAGCCAGGTTAAGACGATGGTAATAATTCCGGACACCATTAAGATTTTACGGGTTTTTTTTGCAAAATCGAGTGAATACGTACCAGAGAGAATGATGGCCGTAAAAATGATGTCTCTTAAGAGCAATCGTTGCTTCGATAAAGTGGGATATAAAAAAATAGTGAGGAGTAAGCAAATCAGAAGAATGATATTGTTTCTGGTTAATTTCTTTTGTATCATAACACCATGGCTTCAACGTACAGGGAAAGAGATCTACTTCTAAGGTTGTTTTTTCGGTGCTTCCGGCTGATTTTGTGTCTGTTTTATTTCCGCTTTTGTAAGCCATCCCCCGCCTAAGGCTTTATATAATCTTACATAGGCATTATAGAATTGTTGTTTTAATTCGGAAAGCTCTAACCCGACGTCAAACAGTGTTCGTTCAGTCTCCAAAACTTCAAGATAGCTGGTTACGCCTTTGTCATATCTCATTTTTGACAGGGCTGCAGCATTTTTCGCCGCCTTCAATTTTCTCTCCACCGAAGAGATCTGAATTTTGTAGGTTTGAATTTCATTCAAAGCGTCCGAGACTTCTCGAAAAGCAAACAGCACACTGTTTTCGTATCGATACAGTGCCTGCTTGGTCCTTTCTTTCTCAATTTCAACCCGCTGGAGATTTTTTTTAAAATCAAAAAGAGGCCCGAATAGGCCACCCCCCACCGACCAGATGTCTCCATCCGTGGATATGGATGACAATTCGGCGCTGGCTACCCCGAAAAGACCTGTCAGGGTGATGGATGGAAACCTCAGCGCTTGGGCAACACCAATCCTTGCTGTTTGCGCTTCCAGCAAGTACATGGCTTCAGCAATATCAGGCCTGCGTTCGAGAATATTAGAGGGCAATCCGCTGGGTATGTCCGGAGGTACAGCTTGTTGGTTCAGATCGCTCCCTGTTTTTATTTCTCCAGGGAATTTTCCCATCAAAATACTCAGCACGTTTTCGGTATTGGCAATTAATCGCTTAAATAACGGGATGGCCCCGGTGGCAATTTCTTTTTGAATTTGCGCCTGGTTCAAGTCAATTTCGGGAATAATGCCTTTGTCAAAACGCTTTTGAATAATATCAAGACTATAAAGCCTTGACTCAAGGGTCTGTCTGGATATGTTCAATCTCTGATGATAATCCAACAACAAGAAATAAGTGCTCACAACTTCGGAAATCAAACTGATTTGAACGGTTCTTAAAGAATACTCGGAAGCCATCAATTCTGATATCGCGGCTTCGGTGGATCTGCGGTATTTACCCCAGAAATCAATCTCCCAGCTCAATACCGGTGCGATATAGGCAGATTTGTCGGTTGTTGACGATCGTGACACACCGGTAAAGTTCCCTACCCTTGCGCCACCCTCTAAATCCAATCGAGGGTATTGATCCGCCTTGGTAAATCCAAGAGCCGCACGGGCTTCTTCGATACGGCTGGCAGCAATCATTGCATCTTTATTATCCGTCAAGGCCGTAACAACCAATGAATATAGAACAGGATCATCAAACAATTCCCACCATTTCAAGTTGACCACTTCTTTGGATTCTGAATCGGAAAATCTAAAAGTATTCGGTGTTTCCACAACAGGTTTTTTGAAATCAGGACCCATTGCACAACCTGTAAAAGATACAATCATCATCAATGTAACGATTCGAGCCAATTTTTTCATTTCAATAACCATCATGATTCTTTTGCATCAGGTCCCAATTGAAGATCTCGTTTCTGCTCATATTTGGCAATTTTGCCGATGAAAACAAACAGCATGGGATAAAAGAAAACCCCAAACAGTGTCGCGATAGACATTCCGCCTATCAATGCCATGCCCATAACGACTCTTGCCTCAGCTCCGGCACCGGAAGCAACAACCAACGGCAAGACACCCAAAATAAAAGAAAAGGCCGTCATCAATATGGGTCTGAAACGCAGCTCCGCAGCTTTTACGGCCGCATCGAACAAAGAAAGGCCTTTGTCAAATTCCAGCTTGGCAAATTCAACGATCAGAATAGCATTTTTGGCTGCCATGGCGATGAGCATCACCAGTGCAATCTGGGCAAAAACATTGAGTTCATAGCTTTGGCTGAACTGCAGGGAAATAAACAATGCGATGAATGCACCAAAGATTGCAAAGGGTGTCCCCAGCAGAATACTAAAGGGCAAGGACCAGCTTTCATATTGGGCGGCGAGGATAAGAAATACGAACAACAATGAAAACGCGAAAACAATGGAACCCGTTCCGGAAGCCTTCTTTTCCTGAAACGACATGTTGCTCCACGCAAAGCCCATATCCCCCGGAAGAACTTCTGCAGCCAATTCTTCAAGGGCATCAAGGGCCTGGACCGAAGTATATCCTTGGGCCGGCCCCCCACTGAGCTCTATGGCTCTGTACAAATTAAATCGATTGGTATAATCCGGCCCGACGATTTCTTTGATATCGACAAATGCCGCTAAAGGAACGCTTTTGTTCTCTTTATTTTTAACAAAAAAAAGGTTTATCTGTTTTTCATTTTGCCTATACTTGGGTTCTGCCTGAATATAGGCTTTGTAAAGCCTTCCGAATCTGTTGAAATCATTTACATAGGAACCGCCCAGAAAGGCGCCGACGGTGGTATAAATATCATTTAGGGAAATACCCGCTTTCAGGACTTTATCCCTATCGATTTCCATGTATCGCTGGGGAACGGTTGCTCGAAACGTTGTAAATATACCACCGATTTCAGGCCGTTTCATGGCAGCCTGAACAAAGTTTACCGTGTGTTTGGCCAGATAATCCGGTGTATTTCCCCCTTTGTCCTGAATCATCATCGTAAATCCGGAACCACTCCCCAATCCGGGGATTGCCGGTGGGCCAAAGGCAAACACCTGCGCTTCATTAATGGCCAAATGAAAATTAACATTTAAAAGTCTAACGATGTCCTTTGCGGTTTTCTCCCGTTCACCCCAATCCTTAAGGGAAACAAAAATAAAACCGGCATTGGATGAATAGCTGTTTGCAAGCAGACTGAATCCGGTAATTGTGGTAATGTATTCCACTTCATTGTAATTTTTTATAATTTTTTCGACTTTTTTGGCAACCACATCGGATCGTTGCATGGATGCGGCATCCGGCAATTGAATGTTTACCATAAGATACCCCATGTCTTCTTCGGGCATAAATCCGCCGGGAACCTTTTTCCCTATAAAACCCAT
>CAXMTB010000119.1:0-9921 GCA_964195835.1 uncultured Nitrospinaceae bacterium
AGTCAGTTGGCATCAAACCGCTGAAGAAGCTCGATGTCTTCTGGAAGAAGGCCTGATCAGCGAGAACATCCTTGATCTCCCTGAGGACCAACGTCCTGAGATCATCAACGACAGGGGCCGTCAAATGAAAGCCAAGCCAATCAAAAGGATGTTTGAGGATCACCATATGCCCCAGTTGTTTGCCAGACCACGTACCCCCAATGATAATCCTTTTGTTGAGTCACTATTCAGTACCATTAAAAGGGCTCCAGAGTACCCCGATCGCTTTTTGGATCGTGAACAAGCGACTGAATACTTTAATCGCTATTTTCCTTGGTACAATACGGAGCATTTGCACTCCGGTATTGATTATGTAACGCCGGAACAATGCCACCGAGGCTTGCGGGATCAAATCGTTGCCCGCAGAAAAGCCGATCTTGATAACCAGCGTCGTTTTCGAAAGGAGGTGAACCGCCAAAAACAAAACATCTTGACAGACAACATGAATCCATTAATAATCCTTAACCTCAATCAAATCTCGGCTTGTAGTGTAATTAATCTCTGAGTTGAGACATTGTCTCAGAAACGCGCCGATATAGTCTGAATAGTTTGTTAATTTCTCTTTTAGCTTGAAATATTCCGAATAATAGGTCCCCGAAACCCCGCTTTTATCTCTTGCGCTGTATCGTTCATATGGGGCTGGGAGCCTTTTCCCATATGGCCCGAGACGTTTACGTGATCTTTTCGTGTATTTAAAATATTTGAATAACCACTTGTCCCAGTTAACGTAAATGAATTTAGGATCGTCTATAAGATCCTTAAGGGTTTCAATTCCATGCTTTTTTAATGATGTTTTATTTCCGGTAAACTCAAGCCGTACCCGGTCAAAATCTTTATAATGCCAACAATTTCCCTCTTTTTTTTTATTGTCGTTCCCTCTTTCATATACTTTAAATGATTTTCCAATGTGATAAACCCTGCTTAAATGAGGGTTATTCTCGTAATCATCAATCATATTTATTTTTTGTTGACTGGGTATGTAGAGATGTTTTCTTATAAACTCAAAGAGTCCCCTGACAACATGCGGGCTTCCGCAAAACAGATCAATAGCATATTCCACTTTCGATACATTTAAACGTGGCAAAGAGGAATAAAGCTGGTTTAGAGACTGTTTATATTTTTCAGGTGAAGGATCTTTTCTGGGATAAATATATATCATCATTCGGGGACGATATGTATTTGGATTTACAAAAGCGTTAAGGTAAAAATCTTTAAAATGCCGAGTGTATTTTCTATCGTAATTGCGATTTTGCCAACCAAAATTTGAGGCGTCTTTAAAACCTCCCAATTTTAACAAATCATTATATCCATGTTCGAAGGAAGAAAGGTTTATTTTGTGTAACCTTGCCTCAGACCTCGTAATGCCTTCAAAATTCGAACGCCGCACATCCCTTTCCCAAAGACGTCTCTTGACACCATGAGGAGCACCTCTCGGAAATCTTATCATTTGTTACCTCCATGACAGGTATTCTTGGACTGAGGATGGGGGGTCATGGCCCCCATCCCTTGACCTCTAGGCCTGGAGGCGTCCAAGATGTTTAATGCTTAAAAAGATTTATACATCAAAGATAAAACGAAGATCACCCCCGTTTTTAGAATCTTTTAATGTCACGAATTTAACCATTTTTATCGTTTCACATGGTTTCTTATCACCCATGCATCCTTCGCACAAGAATCGACCATCAAGATATATCAATTTCTTGGCTTGGGTCTCACGATCTTCATTTTCGAATTTTCCACATTCGGCACAACCCTGATGATAATACGGATAACATGACCAAAATGGAACTTTCTCTCCATTAATTTGCTTGACTGTAAACAAATACAAAGCTTTCATTATGACGGTACTCCTTTTTTGTTTAAAATCCATTAATATTTTTTGTTTCGATTTTGTTGTTGAACCTCCTTTCGGCGCTTCATCGAGTGCCATGTTTTAAGATTAAAATTATCTGAAAAAAATTTGGCTTTAGGAAGGAATTCCTTTTTTTCTTCCCTCCATATCCACTTAGACTCTTTTTTTTTACTTTCCTGAAAAAAAAGTTCATTTTTTTTGATGTTTTTTCTAAATCTGTCAGATAAATGGCTTAATATTGAACAATTTCATTTGGTTAAGCCCATAAAATATTTTTGAAAAAATTACGATATACGTAAGGAAACTAAACGGACACCTCGGACCTATACTTAGGTATAGGCCTAGATGTGTCTGTCCGTCTGCGTCGTTCTATACGGCGTTTTTTTGGTTTTGAATCGATGATTTCAAAAGATCGATCGACCCTCGATTGCCGATATGGGAATAATGAGCACGTGGGACTGGTACATTTCGAAACCTCGGATCGCTGTCCGTTCATACAGGAAAGGCAAAATGTCCTGATTGCCCTTGACCGTGCCTTGGCATTTTGTTTCCCTATTCCTGACCGGTAAGGATTAAGTTCGCAGTCTTTAAATTGACAATTCTGAACTCCTTTATAGGACCACCCCGAACAGTTGAGGCATTTTTCCCTGATCGCTTTTCGTCTGTTTAAGCTCACAATTTTATAGCCAGTTTTTGATTGGATTTCATATTTCATTGATTTTCCTCTTAATTTTGAGTTTTTAAGGCCCTACTTCATGGTGATAATCTTCCCTATTGTGTTCTTTTTTTAGTTAGACTCTAAAAAGACGCTTTCCTAAAAAAAAACTTAAAGATTTTTCATTTTCTTGATAAATTCTGGCATGAAAGTGATATTTATTCTAACAATTACATTAAGTTAAAATCTTTAATTTTTTTTTAAAAAGTTGAGTTTTACCCTCATCGGTGGTGATCACCATGAAATTTGACATTTCGTTCTAAGATCGGCTTGAATACTTTCGAACATTCTTCGTCTTTAAATCGTGTACTGATTGTTCAAAGAAGCAAAAAGCCCCCCAAATTTTTATTGTTTCAGCGGGAGGCTTTTAGTGCTACTATGCCCAAAATATAAAGGCGATCTGAGTACCTCATGCGTACCCTTTCGAGGTATAATACAGATCACCCTAGATTTGCTTAGATTTGAAGAGGTTCGATGCAGACCGGGTTGATAGGGTTTTACCTGTTTATTCAGATGGTTGAAAAGACTTAGCTTTAGCCTGCTAAGCGAGTGTGGGGGGAAACTTCCACCGAGGGTTCGAATCCCTCTCTCTCCGCCATTTTAAATACTTAGCCCGGCTTGAAAGGCCGGGTTTTTGGCTTTTTAGAATTATATGACATTTAAACAAATCGAACAGATTCAAAAATTGCTCATTGAGTGGTATCGCCGTCATCAACGACGACTACCCTGGCGTAAAACCGATGATCCTTACCGGATATGGGTTTCGGAAGTGATGCTTCAGCAAACTCAGGTGCAAACAGTTCTGCCTTATTATCAACAATTTTTACGTGATTTTCCCGACGTAACACCGCTTGCAAATGCCAATTTGCAAGCGGTGTTAAAGGCCTGGGAAGGGTTGGGGTATTATGCCCGGGCGCGCAACATGCATCGGTCGGCAAAAATCATCCTCGAACAACATGCCGGAATATTACCGGATTCCTGGGATGTGCTTCGGGAACTGCCCGGCATAGGGGATTATATCGCTTCTGCGGTTTTAAGCATTGCATTTAATCAACCCTATGCTGTTGTGGACGGCAACGTCAAACGCGTTCTGGCCCGGCTCTATGAAATTTCAGAACCGGTTAACAAATCATCTTCGTATAAGACATTTAAGGGAGTTGCCGATGGTTTGCTGGATCGTCGTCATCCGGGTATGTTCAACCAGGCCTTAATGGAGTTGGGCGCTTTGGTCTGCAAACCCAAAAAACCCGATTGCAATGGTTGCCCGGTGCATTCCCGGTGCCACGCCAACCAAGCAGGACATGTCGATCAATTCCCCAAACGTATCCGGAAGCCTAAAACACCCCTGCACAATATCGTCGTCGGAGTGGTATACAAAAACAACCATATGCTGATCACGCGCCGTAAACCCGAAGGGTTGTTGGGAGGACTATGGGAATTTCCCGGCGGCAAAATCGAAAAACATGAAAGCCCGGAAAAGGCCTGTATCAGAGAGATCAAAGAGGAAGTGAATCTGAACGTGATGGTTGACGGGCATATTGCACAGGTCAAACACGCCTATACGCATTTTAAAATTATTATGGAAGTCTTCTCCTGCCGGTATGTGTCCGGTGACGTAAGACTCAATGGTCCGGTGGATTTCCGATGGATTACTCTCAAAGAGATCGATCAGTATCCGTTCCCCAAAGCCAACCATAAATTCATTCACCTGCTCGATTGAATCAGGCGGTTAAAAGTTGTTTTTGTGTTTTTTTGGCAAAACTTTTTCCATTTCGCCACCAAGGCACCAAGGCACGAAGAAAGAATAATAAAAATATCCTTTGTGTCTTAGTGCTTTTGTGGCAAATATTTTTGGTTCCCCGATAAATCGGGATTTCCGCCACACGGCACAGGCGAACAAGTCCGCTTCGCTACAACCGGCTTGTCCGGGTTAAGAGCCTATAATTTCGGTTCCTGATTTTCCTTTAACGGCGTTCTCAATATCCTCAATGGAAGCAATGACGGCTCTTTTGCCGGATTTTTGAACAAACTGGATGGCGGCTTCGATTTTAGGTCCCATGGAACCGGGAGGAAAATGCCCTTCTGATAAAAATTGGGCGGCCTGCCGGGTGGTTAAAGATCTGAGGAATTTCTGATTCTTTTTTCCGTAATTCAGTGCGGCGCTTTGAACATCCGTAGCGATCAGAAAAATATCCACGCCCACTTCTTCCGCCAGCCTGGCGCTGGCCAGGTCTTTATCGATAACCGCATCCACCCCGCTAAAACTTCGCCCTTCACGAATAACCGGTATTCCTCCTCCACCGCAGCAGATCACGATAAAATTCATATCAATGAGTTTTTTGATTTCCCGTTTTTCTACAATGGTGACCGGCATGGGAGAAGCCACAACCCGCCGGTATCCTTTAGCGGTTTTTCGGGTCGGATAGGGAAGGGTTTGTGCTTTAGCCTTTGTAAAAACAGGGCCGACAGGTTTTGATGGGTTTAAAAATGCCGGATCATTTTTGTCCACAACGACATAACTCAAGAGGCTTACGAAGTAATGTTCGCTGTCATCCCCGAGATTCATCAATTCCGTGTCCAGGGTTGATTCGATCATGTAACCGATTTGCCCCTGGGTCTGGGCAACCAGGATCTCCAGCGGCAGTTTCGGAACTGTATCACAGCTTTCCTGTTTCAGCATGAGGTTGCCCACCTGGGGGCCGTTGCCGTGGGTGATGATGATCCTGTATTTTCTGGAAAGCTTGGCAATCTGTTGGATGGGTGCTTTTAAATTTTCGAACTGTTCTTCAACGGTTCCTTTTTGGCCTTTTCGAATCAGTGCGTTGCCGCCCAATGCTACCAGAAGGATCTGTTTGTTTTTTTTTATCATAATGACCTTTATTCAAGCACCATCTATTTTTTGCAAATATTCAAGCAATACATCCTCCAGAATAGGATTGCCGTGATCCTTGTATTCGTAACGCACGCGAACGGTCGGTTTGTTAATTGAGAGAAGTTTTGGCAGGTCGATAGGGGTCGCACAAAGAACCAGATCGCAGTCGACATGGTTGATCGTTAATTCCAGATCATGAATCTGCGCTTTGCTGTATCCCATGGCCGGAAGCACCGCGCCGACATTCGGATAACGGTGATAGGTGTCTTTGATGGTTCCGGCGGCATGCGCCTTGGGGTCGATGATATCGGCTGCTGCATACATTTGAGCGGCAATGACGCCGGCGCCGTAAGACATTCCGCCGTGAGTCAGGGTGGGACCGTCTTCGACAACCAGAACACGTTGTCCTTTTATTTTTCCAGGATCGTCTACCAAAATCGCCGATTCCGCCAGAACAATTTTTGCGTCAGGCGCATGGGTTGTAATATTTTTACGAACGGCTTCTATCTGCTGGGGGGGGGCGCTGTCCACCTTGTTGATAACCGCAATATCCGCCATGAGCATGTTGGTTTCACCAGGGTAATAAAGCAGTTCGTGGCCGGCCCTGTGGGGGTCGAAAACCACAATGTGGACATCAGGATAATAAAAAGGCGTGTCGTTGTTTCCACCGTCCCAAACGATGACATCCGCTTCTTTTTCCGCCGATTCGAGAATTCGCGCGTAGTCGATGCCGGCATAGACCACGATACCCTGAGACACCAGGGGTTCATATTCTTCTCTTTCCTCTATGGTACACTGCTGGTTTTTTATGTCTTCATAAGAAGCGAAGCGTTGGATGACCTGTTGTGTAAGATCTCCGTAAGGCATGGGATGTCGGACCGCTACGACCTTCTTTCCTTTTGTTTTCATTATTCTACAGATATGACGCGTGGTTTGAGATTTTCCGCATCCCGTGCGAACAGCGCAAACCGCCACCACGGTTTTTTTGGACTTTAGCATGGTATAGGTTGCACCAATAAGAATAAAGTCCGCCCCGCCGGCCATGACCATAGACGCCTTGTGCATCACGTCCGTGTGAGGTATATCGCTGTAGGAAAATGCAACCAGATCCACCTTGTGTTCGCGAATCAGATCGGTGAGCTGGTTTTCGGAATAGATGGGAACGCCTTTAGGATAAAGCTTGCCCGAAAGTTCCGGCGGATAGATCCGTCCATCAATGTTCGGAATCTGGGCTGCTGTAAACCCGATAACCCTGTAACGACGATTATCCTTGAAATAGACATTAAAGTTGTGAAAATCACGTCCGGCAGCGCCCATAATAATGACGTTTTCAATCATTTGCTTCTCCCGAATAACATGCCTATACAATTTGATTTAAAAATGCGCTGATTTAAAACAATCAAACAGATTCTTTGCTGGAATTTTGAGTTAGAACCGGTCCGATCCTTTCCATCGCCCAGTCGATCTCTTCTTTGGTAATCACCAGCGGCGGAGCAAATCGGATAACGTTTTCATGGGTTTCTTTGCAAAGCAATCCTTTTGTCTTGAGGTCTTCACAAAAACGCCGGGCGCCACCGGCTTCCGGCAGGAGTTCGACGCCGATCAAAAGCCCTTTTCCTCTAATTTCCTTGATGAAAGGGCTTTGTATTGTTTTCAGTTGAGACAAAAAGTATTCTCCCATTTCTCTGGAATTGTCGATCATATTCTCTTCGATAATGACCATCAAGGCCGTTCGAGCCACGGCGCATGCCAGAGGATTGCCGCCGAACGTGCTCCCATGGTCACCGGGCAGAAAGACGCCCAGCACCTCCTTATTCGACAAAACCGCTGAAATGGGGTAGAACCCTCCGGAAAGCGCTTTGCCGATCACCGTAACATCGGCTTCGATATCTTCGTGCTCTTCTGCCAGAAGTTTGCCCGTCCGCCCTAATCCTGTTTGAATTTCGTCCAAAATCAAGACGATGTCGTGCTTTTCACAGCTGGCTTTAACGTCTTTAAGATATCCGGACGGCGGGATGATTACCCCGGCTTCCCCTTGAATCGGTTCCAAAAGAACCCCCACCGTATGCGGTGTGATTGCTTGTTCTATGGCTGCGGCATCGCCGAACGGAACGATTTTAAATCCCGGAGGAAAGGGCCCGAATCCATTCCTATATTGGTCTTCGGTACTGAATCCGATAATGGCGATGGTCCGGCCATGAAAATTGTTTTCACAGACGATGATTTCAGCTTTGTCATGGGGAACACCCTTGACCTTATATCCCCATTTTCGAACCGCTTTGATAACGGTTTCAACAGCTTCGGCACCGCTGTTCATTGGGAGTACCTTGTGCGACCGAGTCAATTCACAAAGCTCTTTGTAAAAAGGCCCCAGTTGATCGTTTCGAAACGCCCGTGAGGTCAGTGTCAGTTTTTGGGCCTGTTCGATCATGGTTTGCATGATCTTCGGGTGGCAATGTCCCTGATTGACCGCGGAATATGCAGACAGGCAGTCCATGTACTTGTTGCCCTCTACATCCCAGACCCACAACCGCTCTCCGCGGGTTAAAACCACATCCAGCGGTTTATAATTGTGGGCACCGAACTCTTTTTCCAATTGTATGTAATATTGCTGATTCATTATTATCCTCTATGGGGGTATGATAACAGACATCATTCAGTCGTTCATATGTGAACAACTGGTCATTTTCAGCCAAAATTCACAATCCGGATTCGTCTGGGTCAGAAAACAAATGAAGTAGCGAAGCTAAATAAATTTTGGGCATTAGCTAGCTTTGAAGCATATTGAATGCCACTTAACGAGTCAAGGCTCTAAATTAATATTTGACTTCAGACAAATATTGTTTATTTTAAATTTTAAGCAAGCGGCAATTTTTGATCGGCCGTTTCTTTTTAAAGAAAATAATATTTAAAAATAAGGAGGATGACTCCAATGACTGATATGCTAAAAAGAGATATTACAGGCGAATGTGAAGGAGAGTGTAGAGATCTTGTTAGAGAAGGTGAAGAGGAACGACAGGATGAAATCAACGCTTCAGGTCTTGAAACTCCGGAATCTTATCCGAATGCACATTGGGCAAGATCCAGAAATGAACAGCCCGGCGTTTTTGGCGGACATGTGTAACAACGGAGTTATGAGCTCATGACATCTTAAAAAAAAGATCTACACATAAAAATGAATAAATAAACCTGTTAAAGGATACGAAACAAAAAAGGCGGCTGATTCAGCCGCCTTTTTTTATTCCGTTTAACAATATTCGAGTGCGAAACTTAAGTCCATAATAAATGACTTGAAATAAATATATCAAATTTTAGGCAGATCGAAATCAAGAACCGTGTGATTTTTTTCTGTTTAACGATGGCATCCTCGATTTTTGCTCATTTAGGGTTTGCTAAACCTTGTGCGGATTTCGTTTTTTTCCCTGGCTTATTATGGGCAAAAATACTATGAAACCCATTACCACTAAGTTCACGGTTGATGAACGGGAAAGGTGCCAATGTCGCAAAATTTTCAAAATAAGGAGAATGTCGTTGTCGGGGTCATTGCGGACACCCATGGTATTCTTCTGCCTGCGGCGATAAAAGCCCTTAAGGGCGTTGACCTGATTGTTCATGCCGGAGACGTCGGCAATACCGAAGTTCTGGACGGCCTGAAATCCATCGCTCCAGTATTTGCCGTACGAGGTAATGTGGATATGATTGAAGGTCTGAGGGCGCTTCCAGAAACCGAGGTGATTGAGGTCGGTGATGTTCTGCTATATGCGATCCATGATATTCGCAGACTCGATATTGTGCCATCGAAAGCTGGTTTTGACGCTGTAATCTTCGGCCATTTACATTGTCCGTCTGTTTCTGAACAGAAGGGAGTGCTCTTTCTGAATCCCGGAAGTGCTGCACAGCCGCGCCGTAATTATCCGGCTTCTCTGGCCTTACTCCATATAAATGGAAGTTCAATAAAGTCACAGATTGTCAACATTGATGATTTGTCGTTGTGATCCGGAAGCGAGACCTTTGCATCATTGTTTTCCGGTTTCAGCCATGTTAACGCAAAATGGGTGCCACATTAACATGAGTTGATTTTCTGATGATTATTTCCCCATTATCCCTTTATATATGCCGGTTTCAGGAAAAATGCATGGGAATGTCTCTTGTCATCAACCTGTTTAAATGCTAAAAAATAAAATTTAAAACCTATTAAAGAATGCCTCTATTCTTCATCCCATAATCCAAAAAACCTTTCCGCATTTTTCGTTACAATTCCGGCAAGCTCATCTTCCGGTATCTTTTTTATCATAGAAAGGTGAAACAGGGTCTCATGCAGGTCGGCCGGTTCTGAAAAGCGATCACCATATTGTACCGGAGCGTCGGTTTCTATTAAAATCCTTTCCATAGGCGCCCTTTCCATTGCCGCCTGATGATGGGGGCTATAAGCCAAAGCTGGTG
>CAXMTB010000120.1:0-9846 GCA_964195835.1 uncultured Nitrospinaceae bacterium
CCCTAATTCACTCAGACAGCTTCCAGCCAAAAATTTAATCATACTTGAAGCTCCTTTGAAATCGATTTGTTTCAAAGGACTAAACTGTTACTTCTATAAAAATTCCCCAGCCTGTTATACTCTATTGGTATTTACGGAAATAAGGGTGCGAAACTTTAGCAGATAACAATAAAACATCAATCGCGTTTTTCTTGAACAGACATGTGTTGACGGATCCAAATCAAGACTTTATCAAATTCCGATTTGAATTCGGCGAGTGCTTTCCCTCGGTGGCTGATACGGTTTTTTTCTTCTCTGGTTATTTGTGCAAAGGTTTTATTTAAAGGTGTATAAAAGAAAACCGGATCGTAACCGAATCCATTTGAGCCGGCAGGTTCTGTGGCGATGAGGCCTTCACAGCGGGCTTCGTAGGTCAGGGCGGGGCCTGTAGGAACAGCGACGGAGATGACACATTCAAAGGCTGCTTTTCGGTTTGATTTCCCCTCCATATCGTCGAGCAGTTTTAAATATCTTTGTTCATCTGTTGCATTTTCGCCGGCATAGCGTGCGGAATGGATTCCGGGTGCACCGCCCAGGACTTCCACTATCAGCCCTGAATCATCAGCCAGTGCCGGTAGCCCCAGAATCCTGGCTGAAAAACTTGCTTTTTTGTATGCATTTTCATCAAAGGTGTCCCCATCCTCTTCCAAATGGGGAATTGGACCAAAATCATCAAGATTTTTAATTTCAACTGGAAAATCTTTTAAAAGCTCCTTGATCTCTTGTTTTTTTCCTTTATTACGAGTTGCAATAACCAGAATTATCGGGTGTTGCATTCAGACCTCACATTCATGTGAACAAAAATTTAATAATTATGATACTATAAATCATGATTGGATATTTGTAAAGTTTTTTCAATTGTTTGTCGGCTTGCAGAAAATTCTTTACACAACGGGCGATGCTGGTATATTACCTGAACCTTGCATGTAAATTGATGAGAATCTTTATAATTTTTAATTAAAGAGCGTTTAAACAAATATCATAGCATCATATACGAATATCCAGAGATCAAGGAAAAGACTATGCATAAACTGCTAACCAGAAAATCCGGTTTAAAGATGCTGCTTTTAGGCAACGAAGCCATCGCTCGCGGCGGCCTTGAGGCCGGAGTGGCGTTGGCCACCACATATCCCGGGACCCCGTCTTCGGAAATTTCGTTAAACTTTTTCCAAATATCTCAAGAAAGCGAGCTTTATTTTGAATACAGTACCAATGAAAAAGTCGCCCTTGAAGTGGCTGCTGCTGCTGCGAATTCCGGTGTTCGCAGCATGTGCGTGATGAAGCATGTTGGAATGAATGTTGCTGCAGATGCCCTGATGACGCTGGCATACGTCGGGGTTAGGGGAGGCTTGGTGATTGTTACTGCCGACGACCCGTTTATGTTTTCCAGCCAGAACGAACAGGATAACCGTTATTACAGCAAACTGTCCGGTCTCCCCATGCTGGAGCCGTCTTCGGGTCAGGAAGCAAAAGATATGATGGTTTACGCGTTCGACCTTTCCGAGCAGCTACAATTACCTGTTATTTTTAGAACGACCACGAGAATCAACCATTCCACCGAAATCGTATTCTTGGGAGATCTACGGGAACCGAAAACAAAAGGCGATTTTAAAAAAGATCCGTTCAACTATGTTACCGTACCGGCGGTTTCAAGAAATTTACATGCCAAACTTCTTGAAAAGTTCGATAAGGCCGAAAAAATATCTGAAAATTCAGAATACAATATAATATACGGAGAGGGTGACTGGGGAATTATATGCAATGGTGTGAGCTGCAACTATGTTTTTGATGCTGTAAAGGATCTGGATATCGAAAATAGCGTTAGGATATTGCGCATCGGATTTTCACACCCATTGCCTCGAGTTCTGATCCAAGACTTTTTAAAAACATGTCAAAAGGTGCTGATCGTAGAAGAGGGTGAACCCTTTATGGAAGAAACGGTCAAAGCATTTGCCCAGGAAAAAGGACTGACGCTTTCCATCAAGGGAAAGGATGACGATCTTTTTTCACGCCTTTATGAATACAATCCAGCACTTGTCAGAGAATGTCTCGCTGCCTATTTCGGTGTGGGTTATACGCCTCGAACCGGTGTCGATCTTTCTGATATTCCCGAAATTCCACAGCGCCCCCCCAGCTTGTGTGCAGGGTGTTCCCACAGAGCCACGTTTTATGCTGTTCAAAAAGCAGCAAAAGGGATGGAAACGATTTGTCCCACAGACATCGGCTGCTATACACTGGGGTTTATGCCGCCGCTCTCCACAGGAGATTTTTTGATATGCATGGGATCTTCCGTGGGCACATCATGCGGATTTTCAAAGGTTACAAACAAAAAAGTCATCTCTTTTATCGGGGATTCCACCTTCTTTCATACCGGAATACCCGGTTTGATTAACGCGGTCTTTAACAATCACAATTTTACACTGGTTATTCTTGACAATGGCATCACGGCCATGACCGGCCATCAACCCCATCCGGGGGTGGATATGAAAGCGCTGAACTTTGAAGGATATGCCAGGGTATCCATTGAAGACATTGTTAAGGCTGTCGGTGTAAAACATGTTTCTATCATCCGGCCATACCGGGTGAAGAAGAGCATCGACACCGTCAAAGAAGCCCTGATATATAAGGGGGTTTCGGTAATAATTTCCCGGGAACCATGCACATTGTTTGCCAAAACCCTGAAGAAACCCCGAGGAAAACCCTTCTTTGTCAGTGAAAAATGTAAAGGGCACAGAGATTGCATCAACGACCTGGCATGTCCCGCCTTTTTTATCAAGAAGAACAGGGTTAACATCGATCCGGTTCTGTGTTCGGGCTGTAGTGTCTGTGCTCAGATTTGCCCGGAACATGCGATATTGCCTTTAAGGGATAAAGCCGTATAATTGAAACGGATTAAAAGGATGGTAACATTTTAGATTTTTGAAAACATTACCATCCTTTAAAACTGATTTTTTTAGAATGACTAAGATCGGACGGAAATACAATGAAACCAACAAGACTCATTTTAGTAGCTGTAGGAGGGCAGGGGAATCTTTTGTCTTCAAAGGTTATCGGAGAATCCGCACTGCTTGCAGATATTCCGGTTCGTATGAGTGAAATACACGGCATGGCCCAAAGAGGGGGCGTGGTTGAATCCAGCATCGTGTTCGGAGATGCTAAAAGTACCATCATTTCAGATGGAGAAGCCGATGTGCTGGTCGGATTTGAGCCTTCGGAAACGCTTCGAGCCCTGAACAAGTGCAATCCCAGCACAGTCGTCATTTCCAATTTGGCGCGTATGTCACCATTTACGGTTACTGTTGGAAGTGGGATTTACCCAGACCTGGGTAACCTGCAGTCATTAATTCGAGCCAAGACAGCGAAGCTTATCGCCTTTAATGCAGAGGTTCTTGCACGGGAAGCCGGGAATATCCTGTCCGTTAATATGGTTCTCTTGGGCGCTCTGATTCAGATCGGCAAGATCCCTTTGACCAAAGAAACAGTCAAAGAAGCCATCAAGACAAAAACGAAAAAAGCCTTTGTGGAATTGAACTTAAAGGCTTTTGAACTTGGGTTTTCTATGGCAAAGAAAATCGGTGAATGATGTTTTCTTCTAAAATTTAGTTTAAACATATTGGGTTGGGTCTGAAACACCGGCTTCTTTAAAACCTTTTCTTCTTAAAAAACAGCTGTCGCAACGACCGCATGCCAGTCCTTGGGGCGAAGGGTCATAGCAACTGTGGGTTAATGCATAGTCAACCTCCAATTCAATCCCTTTTTGAATAATCTGTGCTTTGGTCAATCGGATGAGAGGCGTTCTTATCCTGATTTTTATGTCGCCCTCCACACCCGCTTTTGTGGCAAGGTTGGCCATGCGTTCAAATGCGTCGATATACTCGGGCCTGCAATCCGGATATCCGCTGTAGTCTATGGCGTTTACACCGATAAAAATGTCGGACGATTTGAGAACCTCGGCCCATGCCAGGGCAAAGGAAAGGAAAATCGTGTTTCTTGCCGGAACATACGTAACAGGTATTTCCCTGATCATTTCTTGTTCATCCCTATCTTTTGGCACATCAATATCATCTGTTAGGGACGAACCTCCTATTTTTTTTAAATCTATGTTGATGACAAGGTGTTCAGCGATACCAATGGCGTTCGCAACTTTTTGAGCGGCCTCAAGTTCAAAGGCGTGACGCTGTCCATAGAAAAAACTCAGACTGTATATCTTATAGCCTTCGTGTTTGGCAATGGCCATGGCAGTGGTTGAATCAATTCCTCCGCTGGATAGGACAACGGCTTTCTTAGAAGGACTCATAACCGAATCATACTCCTCTGTTTTTGTCTGGCCATATTATTGTATGCAATTGAAGATGAAGCCTGACGTTCAGGTTGTCCTCAAGTATCCAACCTGCAAGATCGGCGGGTGACATTATCCCGGATGCCGGAGAAAAGAGAATGTGATCCCCTAAAAAATCCGGGCAATGTGACGTGATGATATTTTTGGCATACATGTAATCTTCACGGTTTCCAATGACAAATTTAATCTGATCTTTTGGATGGAGCCTTTTTAAGTTTTCCAGATCATTTTTTTCGGATTCATTGCTTGATGGACATTTTATGTCCACAATTTTTATACACCTCTCGTCAACCCCGCTGATGTCAAAACTCCCGTTGGTTTCCATCATAACGATATACCCATTTTCAAGTAGCTTTGAAATCAATAGCGGGGTTTCGTTTTGAAGCAGGGGTTCGCCGCCGGTAATTTCAACCAGCGGGCATTTGTAAGCGGCGACCCGGCGCATGATTTGAGTAATTTCCATCTTCATCCCTTCTTCATAGGCATATTGAGTGTCGCAGTATGAGCATCTTAAATTGCATCCCGTGAGCCTGACGAATGTGCAGGGACAGCCGCTGTATATGGATTCACCTTGTATGCTGTAAAATATTTCGTTGACTAGAAGGGACACTTAAATACCTTTAACTATTTTCCAATGCAGAAATTGCCATTTTTCGCAATCTCTGCGTCAATCTGCGGAATTACTTGTGCGGCGTACCACTTGTACGCCTCCGCGTAATTTCTCGATTTCCTTGACCTTGCAAAAAATTGCTAATTTCTGCATTGGAAACTAAATTTGTGCCTAATATAGATTTCTGGATGGACACTAACTATCATCAATTATTATACAAATATCTTAATATCATTCTAAAATTGAGAAGTAAACCTTAACATTTCGTTTGTAGAAAGATTTAAAGTTTGTTTAAATAAGAATGAATGTTTTTTTTAAAAATATTAAGAATTAATTTTAGTTGATAATCGAGGTAAAGCATGGCTGGAATATGTTTGCTTAAAAATTCCATTCAGGAATATGCTTGGGGTTCGTACACGGCCATTCCGGAACTTCTGGGAAGTGATTCTCCGGCTAACACCCCCCAGGCGGAACTATGGATGGGTGCCCACCCCAAGGCACCTTCTAAGGTAAAATGTAACGGGAAGTGGCGATCCCTGCTCGAATTGATTGATAAAAATTCCCAGGACATTTTAGGGGAAAAAGTTGCTCAAAAGTTTAAAAACAGGCTTCCCTATCTATTTAAGGTGCTTGCTGCTGCGAAACCGCTTTCCATCCAGGCCCATCCCAGTCTGGGGCAGGCCAGTGAAGGTTTTGAAAGGGAAAACAGGCTCGGGATTCCTTTGGATGCGCCCGATAGAAATTACAAAGATGACAACCACAAACCCGAATGTATCTGTGCATTGACTTTTTTCTGGGCGCTAAACGGTTTTCGAAAAATTCCTGACATGATTTCGCTTCTGGACAAAATATGCCCCCAAGGCTTAAAAAAAGAATTCGATCTCTTTCTTCAACAGCCGGATTCCCGAGGGTTAAAAGAATTTTTTAAAGCCATGTTAACCATGGATCGAACGATACAGAAGCCGGTCATCAATGATGCTGTTAAAAATGCAGCGCAGGTGAAAGACAAAGACAAGGCGTATCAATGGATGATCGATCTGCATGAACAATACCCGGCTGATATCGGTGTTTTTTCTCCCATCATTTTGAATTTGATCCGCCTTGAGCCGGGTCAGGCCATGTTTCTTCCGGCCGGAACACTTCATGCTTATCTGGATGGTGTCGGCATCGAATTGATGGCAAATTCAGACAATGTATTACGGGGCGGGCTGACGCCAAAACATGTTGATGTAAAAGAGCTTCTGAATGTCCTCAATTTTGAAGAACGTGAAATCAACATTCTCAATATGGAGAGAATCAACCCATGTGAACATCGATATGAAAGTCATGCCCAAGAGTTCTACTTGTCGGTTATTGCGGTGAAAACAGATACGGGGTATTTCAGCCCCGACAAAAGGTGCGTTGAAATACTCCTTTGCACCGATGGAAATGCCGTGGTTACCGACCTCGCCGGAAATAACATCGTCGCTATCAGCAAGGGGATGTCGATACTCATACCTGCAGTTGTTGAAAAATACAGCATCAAAGGAAATGCCGTTTTTTACAAGGCAGCCGTTCCGATTTAGCGCATAAAAAAGTCTTGACATTAAAGAATCTATAAGTTAATAGGGTTTCCAAATCAATTGAATCAAGGAAGATAAATGGTGCATAAAACATCAGGCAGTTATTATTTTTATTATTGGTATTTTTTTACCAGCGGTCTGCCTGGGGTGCGCTGATACAAGAACAACTTGCAAAGCGAAAAAAACCGTGGGTAGACGGAACATCCCACGGTTTTTTCTTTTAATGGGCCGTGGGAAAAAACTCACGGCCTTTTTTCGTGGGAAAAGGAGGCGGACAACATGACATATTTAGGTAAGCGAATCCGTATAGAACGAATCATCAATCGAAACACCCGCAGAACGGTCATTGTTCCAATGGATCACGGGATTTCAATGGGTCCTATTCACGGCCTGGAGAATATGAAGGATGCCATCCAGAAAGTATCGGAAGGGGGTGCAAATGCCATCGTGGAGCACAAAGGGCTTGTGGGTGAAGGGCACCGCGGAGAAGGTAAAGACATCGGCCTGATCATCCATCTGTCCGCTTCCACGAGTCTTTCACCGTATCCCAACGTGAAAACACTAGTTTGCACCGTTGAAGAGGCGATCAAGCTCGGCGCCGATGCGGTATCCATCCACGTCAATCTTGGAAACGGCCAGGAAAAGGAGATGCTGCGCGATTTTGGTCGAGTCAGCAACGAAGCCCGAATCTGGGGACTTCCCCTGCTTGCCATGGTTTATCCCAGAGGAGAGAAGATCAAGGACGAATATGATGTCAATGCAGTGAAACATGCTGCGCGTGTGGGCAATGAAATGGGTGCGGACATTGTCAAGGTGTCGTACACCGGTTCTGTGGACACATTTAAAGAAGTGGTGTCAGGTTGTTCGATTCCGGTGGTCATTGCCGGCGGACCTAAAATGGATTCAGACCGGGAGATACTCGAAATGGTAAAAGGCTCTATTGAGGCCGGAGGAGCCGGGGCCTCCATCGGTCGAAATGTGTTCCAGCATAGGGATCCCACACGCATGGTAAAGGCAATCTCGTCCATTGTTCACGACGGCAGTAGCGTAGAAGATGCCCTGAAAATTTTGGGGTAGCTATTGTTTATTTTTACGCATCAAATGTTTTAAAAGGGAATAATACAATGCGAAAGATATGGGTAAAAGTGGATCCATGGGACAAGAAAATCGTGACCACCGCAATTGAAGGCGGTGTAGACGGCATCATGCTTCCAAAAGGGTTTTCCGAAAAAGTGAAAGCTTTGGGAAAAATTCAAACCATTTCCGAAGATGGTGACTTGAAATTTGATAAAGACGTCGTTATTTTTACCATTAAAAGCGGTGAGGATGAGGAAAAAATCGTCAAACTCTGTCAGAAAAAACAGGTCATTCTTCAATGCAGTGACTGGACAATTATTCCTCTTGAGAATCTTATTGCAAAAGGTGCGGACGTTATTGCCCAAGTGCGGAACCTTGAAGAGATGGAAACTGCTTTCGGTATTCTTGAAAAAGGTGTGGGGCATGTTGTTTATCATGCAGACGATGTCATTGAACTCAAGAAAGTGCTCTCGTGGTTTCATTCAAGGGGGGATAGAATCGCGCTTCAGATCGCAGAAGTCATCAAAGTCAAACCCGTAGGGATGGGAGATAGAGTCTGTGTGGATACATGCACATCCATGGGCATGGGGCAGGGGATGCTGGTGGGAAACAGCAGCAATGCACTGTTTTTAATTCATTCTGAAAGCATATCAAATCCGTATGTTTCCCCCAGGCCGTTTCGGGTTAATGCCGGACCGGTACACTCATACACCAGAGTTCCAGGGGGAAAAACAAGATACCTATCAGAGCTTTCAGCCGGAGACCCGGTGCTGATCGTAGATTTTAACGGAGATACAGCCACCGGAATTGTAGGGCGTTTGAAGATCGAGAAACGTCCACTAATGCTGGTAAAGGCTGTTGCCGGTGATAAAGAGATGACAACCATTGTTCAAAATGCGGAAACCATACGTCTAACCGATCCTGAAGGGAAAGCGGTGTCGGTTGTGAACCTATCTCCCGGCGACAAGATTCTGGTGGCCATGGAAGAGGGCGGCAGACATTTTGGCATGAAGATAGAAGAGTCTATCACGGAAAAATAGAACGTGACATTAAATTCTGACACAATCCTTTTAATGCGAAGTCGATAATTTCAAAGGCATGTTTTGAACCCAAGAATAATTAAATGAGGGGTCGGGGTGTTTTTCTAAATAGCCGCTGCATGGATAATCTTTTTTAAAACCGCGTGAACTCGTGGAAAGGAATCGTAAAGAAAGAACAGGAACCAATCTTTATAAAATTAATAGGTTTGCTGTACAATCTTCAATTTCTATTAAAGATACGATTTCGGCATGCGCCTGTTCTTTCTAACGATTCCTAAGCCACTCAAACAGCACCCGATTTAAAAAAAGATCATCCATTCCGCCCTCCTATGCGTAGACTCTACGAGCCGGAGGCTAATATTCAAGGATTTAGAAGGAAAACTCACCGACCCCTCAATTAAACAGTGTTCATCCATAAATGAGGATTTTTGTTCAAGATCAAGTCGAAGATCCCGGACTTTGAGCATAACTCCAGAGAAATCGGCTCCGCATTTCACAGGGCAGGCGCAGAGATTGGGCGAAAAGACCATTTATGGATGGACCCTAAATAATGAATGATAACGGATAATAGTTCCATGATTAAGATAAAAACACAGAAGATATACGACAGTGATGTCGTTGTTCCGGGTTCAAAGAGTTACACGCATAGGATTCTTATTGCTGCAGCCCTTTCCGATGGGGTTTGCACTATCACCAACGGCCTCAGAAGCGAAGATACCTTACTTACCATGGATGCATTAAGACAAATGGGCATCACTATCGATGTATGGGATGATCGGATTGTCGTGCACGGGGAAAAGGGGAGATTGAAGTCGTGTCACGATCCGGTGTATCTTGGAAATTCCGGGACGTCGATGCGCCTTTTAACCGCCGTGGCATCTCTGGGGCTGGGGCGTTACACACTTGCCGGAATAAAGCGGATGGAGGAGCGACCGATCCAGGACCTTTTGGATGGACTCGTCCAAATGGGAGTGACCGCCTGCTCGATAAACAACACGGGATGTCCCCCTGTTGAGGTCAAGGGCAGCCACGTTGCAGGCGGCAGCGTGGCATTGAGATGCGGCGTCAGCAGCCAGTTTCTTTCTGCATTACTTCTCATAGCACCTTACACTCAAAATGGGGTTGAAATAAACATCATAGAGGGGCCTGTATCAAAACCTTATGTGGATATGACAGTAG
>CAXMTB010000121.1:0-9732 GCA_964195835.1 uncultured Nitrospinaceae bacterium
CCGATCTGGAATGCGGTATCTGCGGAGAACACGGCGGTGATCCCGAGTCGATTCAGTTGTGCCATGAGCTGGGGTTGACATATGTTTCTTGCTCCCCATTCCGCATACCGGTTGCACGTCTGGCTGCCGCCCATTCAGCCCTGCGTGAGAAAAACGCAAAAAAATAGTTTAAATTTAACAAATAACAATCACGAAGACACGAAATGTTGAAAGCACGAAATAATACCAAACTTTCGTGTCTTCGTGCTTTCGTGATGTATTCATCGGAAGGACGTGTACCATGGCACTGTTTCTTGTTCAACACGGCAAAAGCCTGCCAAAGGAGAAAGATCCCAAAAAGGGTCTTTCTCAAGAGGGAATTGCCGAAACCGAACGTATTGCCCAGGTCGCCAAAGGATATGCGGTTGGTGTGTCAAAGATAACCCACAGCGGAAAGACCAGGGCCCGTCAGACCGCTGAAATCTTTGAAGCAGCCCTGAAACCCTCAGGCGGGATTCATGAAAGCAGCGGGCTGAGTCCCCTGGACGATGTGACTGTTTTTGCCGACACCATCGACAGCACAAAAGATGTTATGCTGGTGGGGCATCTGCCGTTCATGGAACGGCTGACCGCCTGTTTGATCACAGGTTCTTCCGAAAAACCGGTATTTAAGTTCCAAAACAGCGGGATCGTCTGTCTGGACACAGACCCGGCCACCGGGTCCTGGGTGATCAAGTGGACTTTGATGCCCCATATCGGATAAGCATTATCCATAAAAAAATCGCCGAAGGCTTGACCACGGTCAGTAAACCTTCGGCGACGGATATACATTGTATTATATTGCAGATCTCGCTTCAAAGCATTCAGCGATATCTGCAAAGCGGTTTATTCTTTGACTGGTTTGCTTTCAGGGGCCTCTTTCATTTCAGTGGCCTCTTTGGCTTCAAGGGCGCTTTTAAATTCTTTTTTGGAAATCTTTTTGACTTCAGAGCTCTGCAGCGTCACGCTGGTTTCGGTTTTTTCATCCGTGAATTTTATGGCGCCGCCTCTTTCATCTTTGGGTTTTTTACTTGTGTAATAAACCTTGCCGCCGGCCGGGTCTTTGACCATATAATATCCACCGCAGCCCGCAATCCCGACTAAAAAGAATATCGCCAGTAAAATTGCTAAAACTTTGTGTCTCATTTCCCCTCCTTTTTTTGTTTTGGTATTTATCTTTTATAAAAACGTTTGATTGTTATAATATTAAAATATTTTAAAGACAAGATATAATTTTTCATGAAAAACCCGGATGAGGAGGATCGTTATGCACGATACCGTCAATTCTAAATTTCGGTTTTTGAGCCAATACAAGATTGCCGGCACGGGTTTGCTAACTCTGGTATTGATTGTAGGCTTAGCTGCTTGTTCAACAAAAAAGCTTAATGAAATTAACCTGATGCCAGCACCGGACGTCTATGAAAAAGGCGCCGTTGATCCTTTCACCGACACAAATCCCATCGAGAAAATTCCATATGAAGGGATTCTGTATGCCACAGACCGGTCTCCGGCCGGCGAAAACGATCACTTCTACAAAAACAAAAGAGGAAATCTGCTGCGACTCGGTTTTGCGAAAATAAAGATCGGAAAAAAGGACATCACCTGGGAGGAAGCACGGCGCATTTCTCTGCTGAAGAACCGCACAGACAAATACCCCATAAAGGTAACTGGAGTAGAGGAGCTTGGCATTTTGGATCGCAGCATTACGGTTTTCACGCCTCCGGATTTAATAACAGAGGAGCTGTATCAGCCGGCGGAACGTTTTGCCGAACTGGTCAATGAAAAATTAAAACAATCCCGGCGCAAAGATATCTACATCTATGTTCACGGGTACAAGGTCGTTTTCGAAAACCCTATTTTGGTCGCCACCGAGTTGTGGCATTTTCTCGGGTATGACGGTGTGTTTATCGCTTATGCATGGCCGTCAACACCAAAGACCCTGGCCTATGTATCGGATGCAGAGACCGCGGCTCTTTCGTCACATTTTCTGCAAATATTTTTACAATATCTTGCCGAGGAAACCGATGCCGAGAACATCCATATCGTTGGTTACAGTGCCGGAACCCGAGTGGTAATTTCAGCATTGGCTCAACTGGCAATGCTGCACGCAAACCAAGACAAGGCCGCCATTCAACGCAAGCTTCGAATCGGGCATGTGATTCTAACCGCCAGCGATTTCGACCGCCAGCTTTTCGGTATCCAGCTCGTCAAGGGGCTGTTGAAGATTCCCCGGACGCTCACCGTTTACGTGTCGGAATCCGATTCGGCGCTGGGTTTTTCCAGATGGCTCTTTGGCCGGGAGCGGCTCGGGCAGATGTGGGAGGACCGCAAATTACCGGATATCGCGGCAAAGTATATTCGGGAACATCAAGAACTCATATTCATTGACGTTACGGATGCTGAATCGGCGACTACCGGCAACGGCCATGCCTATTTTCGAAAGAGTCCTTGGACCAGTAGTGATATCCTTATGACACTGATGCACGATCTAGGGCCGGATGAACGGGGATTGGTCCAATCTGAGGATATCCCGATCTGGACCTTTCCTCCTGATTATATCCAGCGGCTGAGAGCTGCTTTGCTCGAGGTGTCGCCTGACGCTAAAAAAAACCTTGAATGATCTTCTTTTGCTTTCGATTCGTGGTATAGATGTAAAATGAGGATCGTCTCCTGAGCGCTGGTGATTATAGGAGGATTCAGGGGTTCAAGGCTTGCCTGCCTCGGGCATGGATTCAAGTGATCCGCCACAGAACAGGCGGATAAAAATGCTGAAAAACTATAAAAAATTAAAAGTTTGGCAAAATCCTTTGCCCGTTTGAATTTTTGAAAAAATGTTGACAGGATATTCCTCAGACACGTATGATGATCACCCGGTATAATTCAAATGAGGTATTGTGTAATGATGGAAACCAAGGGTTTTGACAAGCTTTTTGCAACAGATGTTTTGAAACAGCTATTTCCAAAAGACCGATCGGACCAATTTTTTGATGCCCTTTACGGAGATGTCGAAGAAGGTGCTTACGACATCAGTCTTGAGTTCATCGGCTCTCGGGGAAACCGGCTTGAGTTTATGCTGCGTTTGACCCAGCGACCCGGAAAATGTATCACCTGCAGTCTTACCTATGGCCTGCCCGAAGTCTTTACCCGTCATCCGATCATTAACATCAAAGGTCTGGTTCAAAACATCGGAGCACTCCTTGACGGCAGCGGCCAGGTCGCAGACTGGCAACTTGGGCCCACCCAGGAAGTGTCGGATGTTGTGCATGTTATACCGTTTGTCATCAACTTGGAAATCTGACCCAAACACATAAAATTAAAATAAGTACATGTATTCGTAAATACAGTTACGTATTTATAACTTGGTTTTTTCATTCTATGTATACAAAAGTTAAAAGTGCCTAAAGTGAACTAAAGTGAACTAAAGTGCCTAAAGTTAACGTATTCTATCAATTTTAATTATAATTGATGGCGTTGAAAGCGCGTTCCTCAACTTTAGGCACTTCAAACTTCAAACTTTTGGACTTCAGCTTATACGGGACAGTGTCCAGATAAAAATACGTTACCATATTTACGAATCAGAGCACTAAGGTATGGCATGTTTTCTTTAAAAGATATTATCGATATTGCTGTTCAGATTGAACAAAACGGCGAGAAAATATACAGACGCGCGGCGGAAAACATTCAAAACCCATCGCTGAGTACGTTGCTGCAATGGCTGGCTGATGAAGAAGTCAAGCATGTGGAATGGTTTGCAGCATTGAAAGATAACATCCCAGACACCGGAGAACATCCCGAACAGGAGAAATTCGGCCGGGTTTTATTGCAGAATGCTGTGGGAACCCACAGCTTGGCGCTGGAAGATGCGGATTTTTTCGCCATGGAAAAGGTTCAAGACCTGATCAATCTGATCATGGAATTTGAAAATGACACGGTGCTGTTTTACAAAATGCTCCAGCCCTTGATCGAAGATCAGGAGACCCTCGATCAGTTGCATGCCATTATTAAAGAAGAAGAGGATCATGCACTGTGTCTGAAAAAGGTTCTGTCTGAATCTTACATGCCAAATTTTAAAAAGAAATAAATTTTATTGCTAAGCAGTTCAAGGCGAACCCAAATTTCATTAATTTGAAGATTTGGTAACAATATCAAAATCTTTTAGGGTTTTGATTTGCCATAAGAAAAATAGTCGTCTTCATTGTAGCCCCCAATAAATAACTGCTGCATGTAGTGCTCACTATGAAATTACATCATTGGGCTACTGCTTTATCCCTGTCTCTTTCTATCCGTATATTAGCTTTAAGCCCAAATGCGATTGTTCAGACCTGAAGCCGTTTTCTTTCGGCCCTTATTGGCCCTTGAAAATTTGCGATGCGGCTTCCTTTGCCCCTGCGGACTGTCTTTACGAATGAGTGCCGGGGTGTTGTAGTTAAAGGCTGACAAGGTCCGTTGCTCGATCTTAGAACCGATGATTCGATTGATGGCACGAACCATCTCGCCATCGTCTCCGGTAATAAGGGTGAAAGCTTCGCCACTGTGAGTGGCGCGGCCGGTCCGACCGATACGATGAATGTATGCTTCGGGAGTTGGAGGGATATCGTAGTTAATGACATGCGAGATCCGGGTTACATCAATTCCGCGAGCGGCGATATCGGTGGCCACCAGGATCTGAAAAGTCCCATCCCGAAAGCCATCCAATGCAGCCTGACGTTTTCCCTGGGAAAGGTTCCCCTGCAGCGTAGCCGACCGGTAGCCGGCAACAGCCAGTTTTTTTCCCAGGCTCTTGGCTCGGTGTTTGGTTCGAGTAAAGACCAGAACCGACCGGATAGGGGTGGAACCCAACAGATTTAACAAAAGCGCCGTTTTCAGATGCTGGGCGACCGGGTATAGCGCATGGCTGACAGTGTCCGCAGGCGCGGTTGTTCCTATCTGGACAGTGACTGGATTTCGCAGGATATCCTTGGACAGGCGTCGTATTTCGTTGGGCATGGTAGCCGAGAAAAGCAGTGTCTGGCGCGCTTGTGGAAGATGCTTCAAAATTCTTCTGATATCGGGGAGAAAACCCATATCGAACAACTGGTCAGCTTCGTCTATTACCAGCACTTCCAGTTGGGAGAAATCGACGGTATGACGACCGATATGGTCGAGAAGCCTGCCGGGACAGGCAACGACAATATCGGCACGCTTTAGTTTCTGAATCTGTGGGTTAATACCCACGCCACCGTAAACCGCAACGCTTTTAAGGCGGGTTTTGCGCCCCAGGATTTCGATAGCCTGGTGAATCTGTTCGGCCAGTTCCCGGGTGGGGGCCATGATCAGGGCACGGGGGCAACCTCTTTTGTTCCCCATCAGACGATTCAAGATCGGCAAAACGAATGCCGCTGTTTTGCCGGTGCCGGTTTGGGCCAGCCCCATCACATCGCAACCTTTCAGGATCGGCGGGATTGCCTGAGCCTGAATCGGGGTCGGGATTACATAATCCGCTTCTAAAACGCCGGCCGCAACAGCGGGATGAAAATTAAATGCTTTAAAGTTCAATATATACCTTCTTTCTGTGTTCCAATAAAAAAAGCCCCGGATTTATTCCGGGGCTTACGTAAATTTTTGATTGACAACCAGGAACACTAATGTTGGATGGACAATATAGCTTGCAGAAGTCTTTGTCAAGCTTATTCGCAAAATTGACAACTATCGGGGGGTGGCTATTGGCCAACTATTTTTATAGTTAGTGTCCATCCAGAAATGAGGATTTTTGTTCAAGATCAAGGCATGCGAAAAAAATAACCACAGGCATATAATTGATATTCCGAGGATTATTTTTTAAGCATAACCCCAGAGAAATAGGCTCCGCATTTCACCCCAGTACGATAGTTCCTACCTACGGGGCAGGCAGGGCAGGCGCAGAGATTGAGCAAAAAGACCATTTATGGATGGACACTTGAGAAGCCTCAAGGCTTTACCGTTGTAAACAACCGCCCTTCTTTTTGGTTTACGATCCCCCGCTCTAAGAAACTTTCAAGAATCTGCCGGTATTTTGTTTCATAGGCTTTGTCAAAATAAAGATCCACGGTCTCTTTAAACCACCAGGTTTTCATCAAATGATCGAAAAAGGTATCTGCCGGAACGGTTTTATGCATCATCAAGGTGTAAATCATGATCTTTTTCAGCAGATCGGTTCCGATGCGTTCCGGGTGTTTTAAGTACAGGTCAATTTTACCTTTGCATAAAGATACAGCGTCTTTGAATCGGGAGACGGCTTGCCATGTCCGGGATAAACCCTGTCGACATCAAGCGATTCGATCTTTTCCAGGGATTCTTTCAGGGAAAACAGGGCTCGGCTTCCTTCGATGCGAATGGTGATCACCGGCAGATCGTTTTGCCAGAGGGTGTCCGAAGATAAAAGGACCTTTTCTTTTGAGTTGTACAGCACGATGCCGTCGGCTGCATGACCGGGTGTGTAGATCACCTGAAATTCATGGGGCCCTATGAAAATGGCGTCGCCGTCTTCAAGGGCTTGGGTGCAGTTGAAGAAATCAGCCTTTTGATTGTAGTATGCGGACCAGGTGGACCAGTCATCTTTGGTGTCGATAAAGTGTTTTCCGATTCGATGCATGGCGATGTCGCATCCGGATCGCTGTTGAATCATCCGGTTGCCGCCGATGTGATCGCAGTGGCAATGGGTGCTGATGATCTGCCGGACGTCCTCTATGTTGACCCCCAGTGACGTGATCATCTTTTCGGTGATGTCAAAGTCTGAAACATATCCGGTGTCGATAAGCACGGGATTTTCGGCGCGATACACAAAATGATTGGCGTTGAGGTATCCCCGTTCGATAAAGAATAAGGTCTTTCATGATCTCCTGAACCGACATGTTTCCTCCTACGTTATAACAATTCAAGTTCTTTCAATCGACAATCAACAATCAACAATCGTCAATGAATACTTAGCTTCTGTTTAATTACGACCAGCTTGACCGGATTAGGATTTACTTAGCTTGCTTGATTGCTATCGCCGCCACCACCCCCCATATCAGGTTAAAAAAGACAACAAAAGCAGGCGTGTACATGCCGAGATCCATTCCAAAATAACCTTTGCCGGCTTGTAGCGGAAACACCACCAATAGTTGGACAAGGGTGGGAAAAATACTGATTACCGCGCCTTTGGTAATGAGTTTGCTATTCAAAAAAGGCAAAACAAATACCAACCCCCAGAGCCCTCCCCACACGATCCTCGGGTATAACCAGGCAGGTTTCAGGGCCGGTGCAATGGCTACCCCGAAATGTTTCGTGATTCCGTAATCACCGAACGCCCACACCGCCAGGCTGTTTGCCAGGGCCCCCAGGCATCCGGCTGCAAAGCAGATGAGTAGTTTTTTCATATCATCCTCCTGATGTTCTCAACATTAATCCAATGTTGTGGAATCTCTATCCAGTTCACCCATCCGTTTCCCGGATAGGTTTTTCATGCTTATTGACGTCGTTTTTTATAAATGATAGAAATCATGTCGAAAACTGTCAATACGCAATCTTACCTTTTAGGCATCATATATCATACCTAAACTGAGCGTTTCAAATAAAGACAGGGCTATAAAAAAGTAATAATTATAAATAAATATACATTACTAAAGTCGCTAATGGGTCTCATCTAATGGGTGAATTTGTTTAAGTAAAAAATTGTCACCATTTGAAACCCTTCGGGCTTGCCGATTTTTATCCGCCTCAGGCGGGCAAGCCCGGAACCCTTAAAGAAAAATGCCAGACTACTCCCAAAAAAATTAAAAAGCATACCACGAACAAACATTTTCCATTGATCCAACATCGTTTTTAAAACCTCTGGCCCAAAGGCTTCCGGGTTCATCTGCCTGTCGGAGTTAAACGGAGATTTATCCGTCTTTGGAGGATCCCGATCTTTCGGGGCCCCGTTAAATTTTTCGCAGAAAAGGAGCAGAGTTTATCCTGCTGTGCCCTGTGAAATTTTTACCCCGTTAAACTGTTTTGTCTTTTTTGTTTTACTGGGGCACGATAGTGAAGGGCAATGCTCATTTCACCGGGGTAGGTCCCCGTGAAAATACCGGGACAGGCCGGAAGATCGTACTGGGGTGGCTAATTAATTAATGGTTTTTAAAGCCGATCCATGACCTCCGATCCATGACCACTGACCACTGATCTCTAGTATTTTATGTCATCTATAAAGAACAACATTACGGAGGTTAAGTTAGCATCGTCAACAACGTCCCTCAAAACTGTTAAATTGTAAAGGCTTACCTGGCACAATGTATCATTCTTGGCAACATCCTTGACATGTTAAGTTAAATGTGCGAAAAAACATAAGATTTAAAATTAATTGCTTTAACCTTATACAAAGGGAGAGCATATGTGACGATATTGAACCCCATTTCTCATAAGAGAGGTGGGGTTTTGTTTTTAAATTGACTATTAGATATCACAACACCGATTATAGTTCATATAGTGGCAAGATATCTGGAGTTATGAAATCATCACCTTTTTGTCCCGGATTGCGGTATTGCCCTCTCTTAAATACCTTCTTGCTGATGTTCCTTCAGATTATAAAATTATCTAACCCGCCTTTTTTAACTCGGCTTCAATTACCTGATAGATTCCAGGCAGACTTCTATTTCTCAAGGATTTGCCGTTTATAAATATAGTGGGGGTTCCACGAACCCCGATCTGTCTGCCGTTACTCAAGTCTCTTGCAATTAAGCTCTTAATAGTTGGCGATTGCATGTCTTTAGCAAACTTCTCCATATCAAGGCCGAGTTCTTTGGCAATATCTTGAATTTTGGCGTCATTAATAACTTTATAATTTTTGAATAACTTACTATGAAACTCCCAGAATTTTCCCTGGACATTTGCGGCTAAGGCTGCTGTGGCCGCCTTATGAGCATATTTATGATTGGGAAGTGGAAAATGTTTAACGACCAGTTTGACATTATCAGGATACTTATCCAGCACCTGCTGGAATAAAGGCTCTAAGCGAGCACAGTACGGTCACTGGTAGTCATCGAAGACTGCTATGGTCACGGCGGCGTCGGCCGGTCCTTTATAGGGCAGGCCATCAAGAGTAATGTTATATATAAAATCCACCTGGATAATTTTAAGTGTTTTAGACGAACTGCTCGTTAGAATTAAAACATTGTCTTTGGCAGCATAGGTCAATTTATCGAAGTCTTTATCAATGGGAATCCTATTGGAAACCTTGCCTTCATCAATAGAATAGAGCAGAATCTCTCCCCGGGCTAAAACATAAATCATTTTCCCATCGGCCGAGGCGGCAATATCTAATGGTTGTACATCAAGATTTGTTTGCTTGATCAAAGTCGTGTCGATTTCAGCATAAATGAATTGGGGAACCGATACCCAACTTATTATGACGAATAAAAATATACCAAATTTTCGTGCGGTCTTTTTCATATTAGTATTCCTTTTTTCTAAAATTCTGTTAACCGGAAATCAGGGTGATGCCCTGAAAGTTTAGAATCGGAAGGCAACTTAATCAACATAATTACTATACACTTTGTTTCTATGATATCAATATGATTTATTTGGGCGTGATACGATTTTGAGCGCATAAAAATAGACTTTAACGTTGTCAGACCGCCGTGGTTGTATTCCTTTTCAATGAGGGCAAATTCATTTCACCGGATTTGCCCTTTTTTGCAATTTTGTAATAAATAGGATATATGTAATCGGAATCAA
>CAXMTB010000122.1:0-536 GCA_964195835.1 uncultured Nitrospinaceae bacterium
GGTTTTTGCTTTAGGTCTATACTCGGCCAAATCAATTACGCTTTGATTTTCTGCTTCACTTAACTCAAACATTTTATGTCATCCTCATGAATGTTTTAATTTGATTGTGAATATTAAGCCTAAGATATCTCTGTTTATTTCGTAAGCAAAAATCATGCAAATATGGATATTATTAATATTTAATTAATTATTACAATAGTTTAACATCTTCTGCTTAATTGGGCTGAAATGATATCTGTCGTCAAATATTTGACGAATATTTGAAAAAAACAATATGGCAATTATTAGGATGAAAAAAATAACCAGGGGAGAGAGGCAAGAGCTTTCGGGCGTGTCTTGGATAAATAAAAAAGCCCCTAGTTTAGGGAGAAACTGGGGAGGCATGATTTATGATTATGTGACTACACTTTAAATTCCCAAAAATGGAAAATTTCTAACCGAAATCAAACTTGTGTTTACTTGCCAAAAGCAAAGGTCCAAGAATCTCAATTTCCTGTACAGATATCCTATTTCTTACAGAAATGCAAAAAAGGCAA
>CAXMTB010000122.1:546-9656 GCA_964195835.1 uncultured Nitrospinaceae bacterium
CCAATCTCTAAACCATCTACAACAACAATTGATATACAGATATCATATTTTCCTTATTATTGGTTCAACGTCTTTTACTGGTCGCATATTTCACCTAAACATTTTAACAGAATTCAGGTTCAAAATCCTTACAATTCATACATACGGCTTTTGCTTTATAAAAAATGTCGCCTGGATATGTGCCCCCAACATTAATTAGTCTTCTAAGTTCTTTTAACGCTTCATTGTCTCTCTTTGTACATGGTGAAGTATAGGAATCAAATTTTTTGCAGTTCAGAGGGTGTTTGTCCATTGTAGCCGCTTTCGATAACCATTGTAAAAGAGAACCGTTAGCTACACAAAAAAGTCCGGCATAGGATAGCCATGTATTGATAAAAGTTTCACTTTTCAAAAGAAAACAGAAACAGCTTAATATATTAACCTCTTAATATTGTCAATAAAATAACAATGAAATTAGATGGTTATGATACATTGTGGTGGTAATGTGTGAGGGTGTTTTGATGGAGAAAAGGACTGTGGTTAATTACAGGTTTCTTGCCATAAGTACAACCTGAAACCGAATCTCGTTCAGTACATATATCCTAATTTCTTGCAAAACTGCAAAAAAAGGAAATCCCCGAAAAAGGATCTGCTCAAATTGAAAAACGATATCACACGAATTTTTATAGACATGATACGTGTGTTTTATAGCGGTACACAAAAGTTTCGACGATAATGATATATGTTGGAGAGTGCCAGTAATCACAAGTTTCACACCAGATACAATCACCCCAATATCTTGTATAACCATACAAATAAGAAAAGCGTGGACTTTTAACTGCAAGCCACGCTTTTTAATTGATAATTCTGAGTCAACACTGATAGCCGCAGTCTTCAGATTATCGATACGGATGAATACGTATCGTATCTTTAATTCTATGCAGTCGTCATGAGGGCTGGGGCCCAGTGAAGGCGGCGTTGAGATGGTGTTCTTGTTACAAGCTGCCCAAAGTACTGCAGTGGTCCACAGGCAATATCGGTCTGCATCATGTCCACCATGAACGCCGTGGAATGACGGAGGTTTACATCAACCCATTCCTTGAGCTCCCGGATCCATCCCCTTTTTTTCTTCGGGTTTTTCTGCAACCATAGCCTGGGTGGTCAGCATTAATGAAGCCACACTTGCGGCATTTTGCAATGCGAACCGGACCACTTTGGTCGGATCCATTATACCGGCTTTCATCAGATCTTCATAGGTGTCCGTTTCTGCATTGTAACCAAAAGCTCCCTCGCCGTTTTTGACTTTATCGATGACGATAGAACCTTCAGAACCGGCATTGTTGGCAATCTGACGAAGTGGTTCCTCCATGGCGCGCATGACGACTTTCACCCCCAGCTTTTGATCGGCTTTGATTTTCATTTTCTCCAGCGCGCCCAAACAGCGAACCAGCGCCACACCTCCGCCCGGCACGATCCCTTCCTCTACAGCCGCGCGGGTAGCGTTGAGGGCATTTTCGACCCGGGCTTTTTTCTCCTTCATTTCTGTCTCTGTGGCTGCGCCCACGTTGATCACCGCTACCCCGCCGATCAGTTTGGCCAACCGTTCCTGAAGTTTTTCACGATCGTAGTCGGAGGTGGTTTCTTCGATTTGGCCTCGAATCTGCTTCACCCGGCCCTCGATGGCCGAGCGGGAACCGGCGCCTCCGACGATGGTGGTGTTGTCTTTATCGATGTTGATCCGTTTGGCCTTGCCGAGGTCTGAAACCGTTACATTTTCCAATTTGATCCCTAAATCCTCGGAGACCACCTGACCGCCGGCTAAAACGGCAATGTCTTCCAGCATGGCTTTTCGTCTGTCGCCGAAACCCGGCGCTTTAACCGCGGCGACCTGCAGGGTGCCTCTCAATTTATTGACCACCAAGGTGGCCAATGCTTCACCTTCAAGATCTTCGGCAATGATCAATAAAGGTCGTCCCATTTTGGCGACTTGTTCAAGGATGGGCAAAAGATCTTTCATGTTGCTGATCTTTTTCTCATTGATCAGAATGTAAGCATCTTCAAAAGAGGCGACCATTTTTTCGGCATTGGTCACAAAATATGGCGATAGGTAACCTCGATCAAACTGCATACCTTCAACAACTTCAAGTGTTGTTTCCATGCTTTTGGCTTCTTCAACGGTGATGACCCCTTCTTTACCAACTTTGTTCATGGCCTCGGCAATGATTTTGCCGATGGTTTCATCATTGTTCGCCGAAATGGTGCCGACCTGGGCAATTTCGCGCTGGTTTTGAGTGGGTTTGCTCAAATTTTGAAGTTCTGTCACAACGACTCCAACCGCGGCATCAATCCCCCGTTTAATGGCCATGGGATTATGGCCGGCCGCCACCAGCTTCTGCCCCTCTTCATAAATAGATCTGGCCAAAAGCGTAGCAGTCGTTGTGCCATCACCGGCCATGTTACTTGTTTTGCTGGCGACTTCCTTTACCATCTCGGCGCCCATGTTTTCGAATTTGTCTTCCAATTCGATTTCTTTGGCCACTGTGAGGCCGTCTTTGGTGACCGTCGGCGATCCCCAGGATTTGTCGATGACGACATTTCTTCCTCTGGGACCCAAGGTAACAACAACCGCATCAGCAAGGGTTCTTACCCCGTTCAGCAACGCTTCACGGGCTTTCATGTCATATTTTATCAGTTTTGCCATCTTGTCTTATCCTCCATTTTAGTTTTTATTCGATGATGCCAAGCACGTCATCCTCGCGCATGATAAGGTATTTTTCACCCTCTATTTTTATCTCATCACCCGAATATTTGCCAAATAGAATCCGATCGCCTTTCTTGACTTCAAGCGCTATTCTCTTTCCCTCTTCGCTGAGTTTACCAATTCCGACAGCAATCACTCTGCCTTCAACCGGTTTTTCCTTGGCCGTATCCGGGATGATGATCCCACCTTTTGTTTTTTCCTCTTCTTTAACCCGTTGAACTAAAATTCGATCCTGTAATGGTCTGATTTTCATGGTTCAAATTCTCCTTTTTGAAACAGCTGTTTTATCCATGTGATATACCGTGACGTTTCGCATAGCGCTTATCCAACAAAGCTACCGTGGTGTTTCCTCCTTCACAAAAAAAATATGTTGTTCGAACCTGCCTTCCCAAGCGATCGCAAATGCGATTGATGGTATTAAGCCTGACTTGAAAAGAATGATAAAGAATGTAATCTTTTGAAATAAATCAACAAATGAAAGGGCGCAATGTGATTGGCTGTTGCGAGGCCAGCTCCGGCTAAATTCAAACCGGTGTTAGTTGAAAAGTGGAAAAGAGAAATGTTGCAATACTCAATTTTTTATTGCTAAAAATATGTATATAATACATTTTGTCAAGCTGCTTCAGAATGAAAAGCTGCAAAAAAATCTGGTGATTTGCTTTCAGAAATTAGATGATTAGCTGCGTTCAATCGACAACTCGCCCACCGATGTGAACACCCGAACATTAAAAAAGGCAGTTTATTAGCTTTCTAAAAGTCTAATAGCTGCCTTTTTTGTTAAATCGACGACTTATTAAATAGAGTCTTTGAGTTTTTTTCCAGCCTTAAATGTTACAGCATTCCTTGCCTTAATTTTCAAAGGTTCCCCTGTTTGGGGATTACGTCCCTTTCGAGCTTTCCGACGAACTTTTGCAAAAGTACCGAAACCGACCAAAGTCATCTTACCATCTTTTTTCTTTAACGCCTTTGTGACATTGGTCATAAAAGAGTCCAAGGCTGCTGCTGCAGCAGCCTTGGTGATATCTGCATCTTTAGCCATTTGTTGAACCAATTCAGCTTTTGTCATCTGTCCTCCCCCCTTTTTCGTTTTGAATTAACTCATAATAACCTTTATTTCTTTGGCAATTATTCCAACAAAATTAAAAAGTCAATAGGCAGAAGCACATTAATCAAGTGTTTGAGAAATATATCATTAAAAACAGGCTCTATTCCAACAATAATGTGGCTAAGCATTGCTTCAGAGCCATCTTTCGATTGGGAAATGCACTCTGTATGCTCCTTTTTCTACTATGCTCTAACGGCTAAGTGACCGGGATCGAAGATCGTAATCTACATTCCCTTTCCCAAATGCCAGACAGCTTGCCAAATCGTAGCTTACAGCGAAGGCTGATAATCACTGATCAAGAAAATAAACTTAATATGTTAAGATGTCCCCCATTTCCTTCCGGCCTCATACAACCTTTGTGTTAGACGGGCGTGAGCACCTTTTCCGGGTAAAAGTAGGTGTCCCTGACGTGTTCGCTTATCAGGCCCAACCCTCCATCAATGAACAACTGGTCAGGGGATTGATGAGAGGTGAGTACATAGACAAAAGAGAAAATATTCTGCTGATCGGTAATTCAGGTACAGGTAAGATCCATCTGGCCTGTGCGCTTGCTTTTGCCGCATGTGCCATGGGGCGCAAGGTACGCTTCTATACAGTGACCGGATTGGTCACCGAGCTTCTTTTCGATATTGTAGGCAGAGCCTATGAACACCAGAGCCTTATTGTAACCTCCAATCTGCCTTTTGAAGAATGGACTGAGATTTTCGGGTCCGAACGGTTGACAGGGAATGACGGTAACATTGAAAGTAAAATATTTTGATTTCAAAAGCATTACCAGAAGCATTACCCTTAGAACACCGATTACGGATGTAGATATCATGATTAAATATATAAGGCCCATGCTTGACAATACCGAAGCCGGTGGTAAAAAAGTTCGACTTTTGGGAATTTCTATCTCGAATTTTGTTGATGAATCATGTAAGATAAAAAATTATAAACAGCTTCCTTTACTGTTTGATGACGGAGAAAGGCTCATATGAACAAGGTTTATATTGAAGATTTGCGTTTCTTTTCAGAAGAATATGTCTCAGCCGAACAATTTAGACTTGAATCCGGAGGTTGGTGGCAAACCCCGCTTTTGGCCAGTGCGCCCATTGATCAGCGATTTGATATCTTGCCCAAGGTTGCAATCGATGACCACCTGCATCCTCATGATCTTTTGGGATCAGCCAGGACAGTTGTCGCATTCTTTATCCCCTTTAAGCCGGAACTGATAAAAGAAAACAAGAAAGGGGACCGGCCCTGTAGAAACTGGGGTGTGGCCTATGTGGAAACCAACGACCTTATCGGTGGCCTAAGCCGGGCGCTGGAGAATTTTTTAAACGAAAAAGGGTTTAAGTCTGCACTAACACCGGCCACTCATAATTTTAATGAAGAGAAATTAATGGCCCGATGGTCTCATAAGCATTTGGCCTATCTATCAAATTTAGGCCGTTTCGGGACCCACAATATGCTCATTACGCCTGTGGGTTGCACGGGTCGCCTCGGGAGTCTGGTAACAGAGGCCGATTTAGGAGATAATTCGGTTATAGATACGGATGAGGCGTGTCTGTTAAAGGTCGGTAAGAAATGCGGAAAATGCATTGACGCCTGTCCTGTTGATGCATTGGAAGCGGAAAGCTTCCAGCGACGTCGGTGCTGGGATCGTCTCAATGAGAATCGTGAACTTTTGGATGATTTCTCTGATTTACCGAAAACGACCCATGTTTGCGGAAAGTGTGCCGCATTGATGCCTTGCAGTTTTATGAACCCGGTGGCCAAACTTTAAAACGCAATTATTATCAATATGATTTAATATCCATAGGGAAGTTGACGATATAGTTATAAAGGGCGAAATCGAGACCGAAGACGCTTTGGCAAAAGCACGCGAAGAAGAACAGGGGGTTTCCTAACAATTGAAAATTTACATTGCCGGAGCGAAGCGACGCCTTAAATCAACAATCAACAATCATAAATCATAAATCCGATGCACATTTTAAACGCCAATTTTATCACCGAGAAAAAAGCAAGCTGTAAGATATCGTTCAATTCGGCATTTATTTAAGTGAGGTGATCCCATGAAAAAAACAGTGATAATTTTAATTTCATTATTTATAATCTTTCCCCTGTATGGGTTTAATTCCCTGGTAAGGCATGAAGATGTTCCCAAAATGAGAGAATTGGGGATCAGCCAAGAGGTTATTCAATACTTCATCTCTAATCAAACCAGTTCGGTGAGTTCAGAGGATGTGATTAAGATGAAGCAATCCGGCTTGAACAATAATGACATCATGTCCGCGATTAAGTCGGATCTATACCGGCCGGAGCAGAAATCCACGGCAATGAAGGAAGCTGAGTTGATCGCCAAACTTAAAGAATCGGGCATGAGCGACGAGGCCGTTCTTCAATTTATACAGTCAGTGAAATCGACACGGCGGGTGGATTCAGATGGGAACGTAACCCAAAAATATACAGATGAATCTCAAAGAACTCAATATCCAACAACAGGTGCTACCTTTCCGAAACCTGATAACTATGGATATGATCCATTAAACGGGAGATTCTTACTTCTCGTTAAACCTCAGAACTAATACCTCAATTGAGGTTTAAATATTCAAGTTAAACAGGAAGCGTCATCTTTAAAACCTGAAACCCGACACCCAAGCTCTGATAAGCTCTGACCCCTGATCCCCGCCTGCTCCGCTGTGCCCTGTGAAATTCACGATAGTGAAGAGCAAGGCTCATTTCACCGGGGTAGGTCCCCGTGACGGTGCCGGGACAGGCCGGCAGATGGTACTGGGGTGGCTAATTTTATTGGGAGGACCCAAAGGCCCGGGAGTTGTTTGATACCCTCGGTTTCAAGGTGTGTGATTTTTCAGAGGCTGTTTCCAAAACAGGAGTTGATGATTTTATATAGAAATCGTAACCATAAAATACTATTTGATCATAATTTGCGCTACGATTTTATATCAAGATCGCTGATTTTGTAAAGGAGTGTTTTATAACTGATTTTCAATATTTTACTTGCCTTTGTACGGTTCCAGCCTGTTTGATTAAGGACGTGTGAGATGACCTCTTTATCGATGATGTCCATCGTCTCTTTTTTAATTTTTTTAAGAGAAAATGATGCCTGCCCCGGTGAATTTTCATTTTTAAGATCAAGAAGCGTGTCAACAATCAGGGCTTTATCCAGTCCTTTTTGGCCTGACGTTGAATAAACATCAGGTTTATCTTCGATGGAAAGATCGTCAACAATTTCTTCCCAATTACCGATAACCATCGAACTTTTTAGAATACTCTGAAGTTCTCTGACATTTCCGGGCCAGTTGTATGCTATCAGCTTTACCAAAGCATCAGAGTCGGGTTTGGAAATCTTCTCTCTGTCGAACTGAGAAGCATATTTTTCTATAAAATAGTCAATTAACAGCGGTATGTCTTCAGGTCTGTTGCGAAGAGGGGGTATATACATTTTTATAATATTGAGCCGATAATACAAATCTTCTCTAAAAAGTCCTTTTTTGACGTTTTCCCCAAGATCTTGATTTGTAGAAGCGATAACCCAGGCATCTGCTGTGACTTCTTTTTCAGAACCTAACGGGGCAAACTCACCACTTTGTAAGACACGAAGAAGTTTGGCTTGAAGTGAACGGGGCATATCTCCGATTTCGTCCAGAAACAAAACACCCTGATGGGCGAGTTCAAATTTGCCTCGCTTTTTTCGTTCAGCGCCGGTAAAAGCTCCCCTTTCATATCCAAAAAGCTCACTTTCAAGTAACCCTTCCGGCAATGCCGCACAGTTAACTTTAATGAAAGGTTTGTTTTTTCTTGGAGATTTATCATAAAGGTTCTGAGCCACAACCTCTTTGCCCACACCGCTTTCCCCGGTGATTAAGACATTTAATCCCGTGTCTGCAGTGTGTTCGATAAGTTTCCTGATCCTCTCGATGCTTTCGCTTTTTCCAATTAATGGAGTCGCCATGGTTTCTTAATCCTGAACGTTGTGCTTTTTGGAAGAAATGAGTTCATTGATTGCTTTGTCAAGTTCAGAAAGTTCAAATGGTTTTGACAATACCTTGTCTGCTTGGGATTCTGCAGCAAACGCTTCGGGATATTCCCCCCATCCAGTTATTGCGATAACGGGTGTGTCAGGGGATTTTTTCTTAATTAATGAAATAAGGCCCATTCCACTTATTTGTGGCATAACGATATCTGTTACGACCAGGTCAAATCCTTGTTGATCATTTTCAAATAATTTTAGTCCTTCCAAACCATCAGAAGCTGAGGTGACATCGTAGTTTTTATCCTTAAAAAAATAGCAAAGGTTGTCCAGAATATGCTCGTCGTCATCAATTATAAGCAACTTAAATGGTTTGTCCATTTTATTTGATCCTCAATTATAATAAGCAACAGAGCCCTTTGGATGGATCTTTTTTCACCACATATTAAATGCTTAATCACCAAACACCTTGTTTTTTTCTGAAATTTTATATCCTAATGCCAAAACAATCTTTCGTTTTGTTTCCATTCTGCACGGCATGCCATTTTCGATCCGTGTAATTGTAATGGAAGATATTCCAGCTTTTCTGGAAAGTTCGGCCTTACTCATCATAAGAGATTCTCTAATTGTCTTTAGGGTATTTTGGCTCATTTGACTTTATTTTATAAAAACATGTTTGATAGAATAAAATTTAATTATATCTTAAACTTGTGTTTTGCTAGTGTCAAGTTAAATTATGTATAATTTATATACAATTTAATCGAATTAACTAAATTGGTTCTTCTCCAACTCTTTTGGAGGTGACCCAATAGATTGTAGTTTATTTTTCTTCCTTCTTCCTTCCGGATATTTCTTTAAGGATTTTTTCCAGATTTTCCAGTTCCCTCCCGTAGCCGGTCCAATCGCCATGACGCAGATATGATTTGGCTTTATTATAGTGGTCCAGCGCCGTCGCGCCGAGCTTGGGTAACCCTTCACCTTTTATTTGAGGAATAACCAGGGAAGCCGGATGTTTCGGGGTTATTTCAACGTCCAGGATACTGCTCAAGGCCTTGTCCAGGTTTTCCTCCATAATCAGGCGATTGCTAAAAGCGACAATGACTCTTTTGAGTTCCGGCAGAGAAGCGGCCCTTGCCTCTTCCAATTGGGGACGAGCGCGCGCGCTCGCTTTCTGGGGCTTGGCTCCACCGCCGGGCTGAGGGGTGCCGGTTGGGGACATTTGGCTTTCTTCCTGGATGGCTTCCAGATATACCGGCTCCACATAGATAAAGGTATCACCGACGGGAATA
>CAXMTB010000123.1:0-9595 GCA_964195835.1 uncultured Nitrospinaceae bacterium
TAACCATTTCAGCATTAACAGGCCAAAGGGTCTTTAAACTATTTGATATTGTTGAAGAAGTGTTTAAGCAATACACATTGCGCGTGGGGACCGGACAGCTCAACAGGATATTCGAGCAGGCAATTGTTCAGAACGAACCATCACTTTACAGAGGGAGACGCCTTAAATTTTATTATGCGACTCAGATATCAACCAGGCCACCAACATTTGTTTGTTTTGTAAACTATCCGGAAGCCGTCCATTTTTCCTACAAACGATACCTTATGAATCAGATCAGGGATAAGGCAGGGCTTGACAAGACTCCGATTCGAATCATTTTCCGAAAACGCACCGGCAAGGAAAAGGGCGTTCGTTCTAGAAAACGGTCTTAGAGCCAATCTTAGGCTGTGTCCAGAAGGACCGTGAAAAAGGATTAACAATGGATTTGTTTGAATACCGCGCCCAAAAGGATGGCCATATTTCACGACCTCTTGCGGACAAAATGCGTCCTATGGACCTGGACGAGTTCATAGGGCAAAGGCATGCTGTTGGAGAGGGAACATTGATACGGCATGCCATTTTGAAGGATCGGATTTTTTCCATGATCTTATGGGGTCCGCCGGGATGCGGAAAAACAACACTTGCCAGAATTTTTGCAAGCCATACACATTGTCATTTTGTCCATTTTTCTGCGGTTCTGTCAGGCGTTAAGGAGATCAGGTCGGTTATTGAGGATGCAAAAAACCAGCAAAAACTTTTTAGAAAAAAAACCGTTCTTTTTGTGGACGAAATTCATAGATTCAACAAGGCACAGCAGGATGCATTCCTTCACCATGTGGAGAGCGGACTCATCACTCTAATTGGTGCGACTACCGAAAATCCCTCATTTGAAGTGATTCCGCCCCTCTTATCCAGATGTCGTGTGATAACGCTCAATCCGCTTTCTGACGAAGATATTGCCGCCATTATGCGCAACGCCCTTAAAGACAGGGAGAAGGGCCTTGGGGACATGAATCTGATTTTCGATGAGGATGCACTTTCTCATCTGACCCGAATATCAGACGGCGATGGCCGGACAGCACTCAACAGCCTTGAAACAGCGGCATCTCTGATCGCATCGAGCCGTGTGGATCCATCAAAGGAAAAGCCCATAAATATAACGCTTCAAGATATAGAACGTGCCATGGAACGAAAGGCGCTTTTGTATGATAAAACCGGTGATGAACACTATAATCTTATCTCCGCATTTCATAAGAGTTTAAGGGGGAGCGATCCGGATGCTGCAGCCTATTGGCTCGGTCGAATGCTGTTTGCCGGAGAAGATCCTTTTTACGTCGCACGAAGAATGGTCAGGTTTGCGTCCGAGGATATCGGGAATGCCGATCCTCATGCCCTTGGGGTGGCATTGAGTGCCATGGAGGCCTTTCGGTTTCTCGGCCATCCGGAAGGAGATCTGGCGCTTGTTCAGGCTGCCATCTATCTGGCTACAGCCCCGAAGAGCAACAGCATATACACCGCTTACGGAGCGGTTAAAGCGGTTATAGATAAACATGGGGCGCTCCCGGTTCCGCTCAATATCCGAAATGCGCCGACTGCGCTGATGAGAGGGATCGGCTATGGCAAAGATTACAAATATGCCCATGATTATAAAGATGCCTATGTTCCCCAGGACTATTTGCCGGAAAAACTTGAAGGCCGGTATTTTTATAAGCCCACAGACAGAGGTTATGAAAACCGTATAAAACAGTGGTTGGAAAAATGGCGCAGTCTGAAACAAAAGGAAAGAGGCGCCAAAAATAATCAGAAGTAACCGGTATCCCTTTTCAATTTCATCTCTCGTCTTTAAAGATGTCTCACGCCAGAGTCCCAGACGGCTTCATCCACGGATTCCCTTTAAGCAAGTCCAGACATCGGAAAATGACTTGACACCGATATAAAATAAAAATACAAAGCAGCTAAATTTTTGAAGTGCTTATCAAATTTTAACTGGGTGTCAGCTATCGGAATTGTCGGAGTGGAACAGATTAAAGGGATTGTCATCATTGTTGGAAACTACGGAAGCGGAAAGACCGAAGTTTCCATAAACCTTGCCGTGAACCGTAAGCGTGTGGGCGTAGATGTAAAGATCGCGGATCTTGATCTGGTTAACCCTTACTTTAGAACCCGAGAGGCGAGGAAACCTCTTTTGAATCTGGGGATTGAGGTGGTTGTACCTGAGGAAAAATACCTTCAGGCCGATCTGCCCATTTTGAGCCCTGTTGTAGCAGGATTAATCCGTCGTCCGAGCGATTTGACATTGATTGACGCCGGAGGGAACGATGTGGGAGCAACCGTCCTCGCAGCACTGGCCGATTCTTTCCGCAATAAACGTGTTCATATGTTGCAGGTGGTGAATCCCTTTCGGCCGTTCACTGATACCATTGAAAGCTGCTTGAAAATGCGTGGTGAGATTGAAAGGGCTTCGAAAATGACCATCAATGGAATCATCGGCAATGCAAACCTGATCGATGAAACTTCGGTTGATGATATATACAGCGGATATGATTTTGTTAAAGCGTTGTCTGAAGAAAGCCGGCTGCCGCTAGAGTTTATTACTGCCTCTGTGGAACTGTTGCCTGAGATAGATATGGGACGTTTTTCCTGTCCGGTGCTCCCCATAGAAAGACAGCTTGTTCCACCATGGAAAAAAGCCGTAAAGCTAAAAAAGTAAGTCGTTTGTTGTTAAGCTTATAAATCATAGAGGGGTTAGAAAATATGCCTTATAAACATACCATCGACAAGGATCGATGCAAAGGATGCGGGCTATGTGTGGCCGTTTGCCCAAAGAATGTTCTGGAACTGTCCGATGAAGTGAATTCTATGGGTTATTTCCCTGCGTATCAAGCACGTCCTGAAGACTGTATTTTTTGCACGACCTGCTGTATCATGTGTCCGGATGTGGCCATCACCATAACCAAAGTCGTTAAAGAAACTCAAAAGGCGGAAGAATAGCCGGAGGGAAAATATGGGTAAAATATTAATGAAAGGGAACGAGGCCATTGGAGAGGCCGCAATTCGGGCTGGATGCCTCAATTATTTTGCTTATCCAATTACCCCTCAATCTGAAGTTGCCGAATACCTTTCTCGCCGGATGCCGGAGGTAGGGGGTGTATTTTTGCAAGGTGAAAGTGAAGTCGCCGTGGGATATATGCTTTTCGGAGCCGTCGGAAGTGGTGAAAGGGCTTTTACAACATCATCAAGTCCGGGGATAAGCCTGATGAGCGAAGCCATCAGTTATATTTCATCTGCAGAGCTTCCGGTCGTTTTTGTCAATATAGTCCGGGGCGGCCCCGGCTTGGGGGGGATATTGCCGTCCCAGGCGGATTATTTTCAGGCCACAAAAGGTGGAGGGCATGGTGATTACAGGTTGCTTGTCATGGCGCCGGCAAGTGTTCAGGAGGCCGTTGACATGGTCATGATGGCATTTCCACTGGCGGAAAAGTATCGAAACCCGGTGATGATTCTGGGAGACGGTTTAATAGGGCAGATGATGGAGCCAGTTGAATTTTCAGATCACCTTAAATCCGAACCGAGCAATAAGGATGCGTGGGCAACAAACGGCATGGACACCCGTAAAAGCAAGGAACGCAATCTGGTTAAAACTCTTTTTTTAGATGCACAACTGCTGGAAGAACATAATTTGGCCTTAAAGGCCAAATACGATCGTATGAAGCAAGAAGAGGTTCGATATGAGCCTTATAACATCGATTCGGATTACCGGGCACTTATTGTGAGCTATGGCACCATGAGCCGGGTGTGTAAAACCGCCATTGACAATATGAAGACCGAAGGCATTGAAGTGGCCATGATAAGACCCCAGACTCTTTTCCCCTTTCCTATAAATCCGATAAGGGAAGCAGCGTCAAAAGAGGGCTGCGAGGCTGTTATCAGTTTCGAGCTTAGCATGGGACAAATGGTTGAAGACGTCGAGAGAAGCGTTCAGGGGAAATGTCCGGTTTACTGGCATGGAAAGGCAGGCGGAGAAATACCCACACCTGAAGAAGTTATTGATAAGGTTAGATCTTTTACTCAAGTTTCGCACCCTTAATTTTCAGCAACGCCGATACAGTGTCGCTAACTGGGAAATTTTTAAGGAGAAGACGTAATGGCAAAAACATACAAGAAACCCGAGGCGCTTTCCGATCAGCATACCCATTACTGTCCGGGCTGCACCCATGGGGTTATTCACCGATTGGTAGCTGAAGTTATCGACGAGCTGGGGATTCGGGGCAGAACAGTCGGCATTGCACCTGTTGGGTGTGCTGTGTTGGCCTATAATTATTTCACGTTCGACTTTCAAGAGGCAGCCCACGGTCGGGCGCCGGCCATGGCAACCGGTATTAAAAGGGTTCGTCCAGACCTGATTGTTTTTACCTATCAGGGGGACGGCGATCTGGCAAGTATCGGAATGGGAGAAATCATACATGCGGCCAACCGGGGAGAAAAGTTTACCACGATATTTGTAAACAATACGGTTTACGGAATGACCGGCGGACAGATGGCACCGACAACACTACCGGGTCAGCGTACCACAACCTCTCCTGCAGGACGCGATGTTGAGGATGTCGGTATGCCCATCAAAGTTGCCGAATTGATTTCCGGTCTTCAGACACCTGCATATATCACAAGACAAACGGTATTAAAGCCAAAGTATATTGTCAGGGCCAAGAAATCGATTAAACAGGCGTTCCAGTATCAAATAGAAGGCCGGTGTTTCAGCCTGGTGGAGTTTGTCAGCACCTGCCCGACCAACTGGGGGATGACGCCGGTGGAGTCGATTCAGTGGGCCGAAGAAAATATGCTACCCTATTACCAGCTGGGCGAATATAAAACACCCGATTAGTTTGAGGAGGACTGAATGCAAAATGAAGTGATGTTTGCCGGCTTTGGTGGACAGGGCATTCTGTTGATAGGGAATATCCTTGCACACACTGCCATGGAAGAAGGTTTTGAAGTCGCCTGGGTTCCGTCATATGGTCCGGAGATGCGGGGCGGGACCGCCTATTGCCTGGTGGTAATCAGTGACCGGCCCATTGGTTCGCCGATTGTCAGGAACCCCATGCATCTTATTGCCATGAATCGTCCTTCTTTGGAAAAATTTGCACCGATGATAAAGCCAAACGGTGTTGTGGTGATTAACAGTTCATTAATCCCCGTATCTTCGGGCCGTGATGATGTTGATGAATTGTTGGTGCCGGCAAATGATATTGCAAGAGATTTAGGGAGTGTGAAGGTTGCCAATATCGTGGCGCTTGGCGCTTTCGTTGCCCGCAGCAAAATTGTCGATTTTGAACGGATTCGAAAGTGTGTGCAAGAGCAGTTTGCTTCAAAGGAAAAGCTTATTCCCATCAATATGGCAGCGCTTGATGCGGGCATAAAGGCCGCTGAGTAAATGTATTCGCAAATACGGTTACGTATCTATAACTTGGTTTTTCATTCTATGTATGCAAAAGTGTAAAGTGCCTAAAGTGAACTAAAGTGCCTAAAGTTAAGGTATTCTATCAATTTTTATTATAATTGTTCGCGCTGAAAGCGCGTTCCTCAACTTTAGCTCACTTTAGGCACTTCAAACTTTTGGACTTCAGTTTATACGGGATAGTGCGTCCAGATAAAAATACGTCATCGTATTTATGAATTGGAGCACTAAGTTAAAGCAAGGCAAAAACCATGAAACTATCTGTTCCAGACTATATCTTATCGATAAAACCGTATACACCCGGGAAACCTCTGGAAGAGCTCGAAAGAGAATATGGTATTGATGATTCCATCAAGCTCGCCTCTAATGAAAATCCTATAGGCCCGTCTCCTATGGCGGTTGCGGCCATTAAAGAATCCACTAAAAAATTGAACCGCTATCCCGATGGAAGCGGACATGATCTTATCCGAAAAATTTCGAATCATATCGGGTTTTCACCACAACACATCGTTTTGGGCAACGGCTCAGACGAAATTATCGGTATGCTTGCCTTTGCCATGCTGCAGCCGGGTGACGAGGTCATATTGCCCGTTCCTTCTTTTCTCATGTATGAAATAATGGTCCGTGGCGCCGGCGCAACACCGGTATTTGCTCCTTTGACATCGTTGTCAATCGATCTGGAAGAAATAAAGAAAAAGATGACTTCAAATACCCGGATGATTTTTCTGTGTAATCCCAACAATCCCACAGGGACTGTTATTTCTAAAAAAGATTTTGAGAATTTTATACAAGAGATGCCGTCCGAGGTGATTGTCGTGGTGGATGAGGCGTATATTGAATTTGTGCGTGATCAAAATTGTGTCAAAAGTTTTGAATATTTGGATAATATAACGCCGTTGGTTACGCTTCGGACCTTTTCCAAAGCGTATGGTCTGGCCGGACTTCGTATCGGTTATGGCGTTATGCCGGTGGAGATTGCAGATATTTTAAACAGAATAAGACTCCCTTTCAACACCAATTCATTGGCTCAGGTCGGCGCTGGCGCAGCGCTTGAGGACAAAATTTTCCTTGAAAAAGTCATTTCTTTGGTCCATGAAGGTCTTGATTTTCTATATGATGCTATAGACAGTTTGGGGATAAACTATTTTCCTACACAGACCAATTTTTTCCTGATTGATGTTCGTAAAGACGCCGATGAAATTTACGAAGATATGCTCCGGCAAGGGGTTATTGTCAGATCCATGAAATCGTATGGTTATCCCAATTATATTCGAATCAATGTCGGACTTCATGAAGAGAATGTCCGGTTTTTAAAAGCGCTTGAGAAAAGTCTGGCGTGAACAAAATTCTCGCCTTCAGATTGTTGAGAGGTCGGGGAGTTTTTCTAACTCGTCGCTCCATGGATAATCTTTTTTTAAAACGCGTGAACTCGTGGCAAGGGCTCGTAAAGAAAGAACAGGAACCCATCTTTGGAAAATCAATGGGTCGCTGTACAATCCACAATTTATTTTAACGATGTGATGTCGGCATGCGCCTGTTCTTTCTAACGATTCCTAAGCCACTCAAACAGCACCCGTTTTAAAAAAAGATCATCCATTCCGCTTTCCGAACTTAGGCCAATATTCAAGGATTTAGAAGAAAAACACCCCGGCTCCTCAGAGAGTTGGGTGGTTAACGACTCAGACTCACGCCTCGGTGAGCATCAAATAAAGGAGACAATCCTTTGAAACGACTGCTTATTACTATAGACGGCCCTTCGGGAGCAGGTAAAACAACGGTTAGCCGGATACTGGCCGATCGTCTCGGGTACAGATATATTGACACGGGTGCCCTTTACAGAGGTGTCGCTCTGGCAGCCATATCATCAGGTCTAAATCCGGGTGACGATAAAGGCCTCGAAAAGCTGTGCAATACTCTGAAAATAAGTTTTGTGTTGGATAAAAAGGGATTGCGGCTAGTGTTGAATGATTCGGATATTACCGATCAAATCAGGACCCCTGAAATAACAATGTTTGCTTCGGCTGTTTCTGCAAGGCCGGTTGTGAGGAGTTTCCTTTTGAATTTGCAAAGGGACTTGGGAAGGGAGAAGGGGGTTGTATTTGAAGGGCGTGATATGGGAACCGTAGTATTCCCAGGTGCTGATGTGAAGTTTTTTCTGGATGCATCTCCAAAAATCAGGGCTAAAAGGCGATACAAAGAATTAAAATCAACAAACCCTCGACCATTAGATGCGGTTGAAAGGGACATGGGCCGTAGAGATAAAAATGACAGCACCAGAGATTTAGCGCCGTTAAAGCCGGCAGGAGATGCGATTCGAATAGATTCAACCGATCTTTCTATTGTAACTGTTGTTGAGCGAATGGCGACCATCATCGGAACTCTAACTTAGTGCTTTGATTCGAAAATACAGTGACTTTCTTTTATGTGTCTAATGAAAATATCTGGCGATGGACCGACGTTATCGAAATGTAGTTGTTCACAGGGTATACTCCCCCGTTTCACTCCGGTGTCTGCGTGTCTGGTCATTTCAATGACTTAGCAGCGGTGGCATTCCTGCCCCTTTTGCGTTCTCTCTCAAAAAGCATGCGGGAGCTGCAGTCTCCCCCACGGCTAAGTCACTGAAATGACGAAGCCACTCCGCCAATATCGTTACACGGGGAAGCACACCCCGTGAACAACACCATCGAACTTCACTTGAATAAGACAGACCTGTCTAAGTGTCATTAGATAAGATTTTATCTAAGTTAAAGGGTGCGAAACTTGAGTTATTTAAAAATAATCATTGTTTTTTGGCAATGAGTCTGATAGCAAAAACGGTTATGCTATATTGTGCAGGTTATAGCAAAATAAAATTGGTCTAGGGGGTATTGTATTTAATGGAAAATTTTGAAACAAATGATTCAAACAAAAATTTAACGAATGAGACATCCAGTGAGCAATCAGATGTAGAAAATAGGCAGGAACAAGACCTATTGAAAACAGATTCATCTGAAGAAGAAACACCATCTGATGATATTCAAGATCCGCTTAATGGTTCGGGAGATGCTCAGGAAACAACTTCAGACTCTAAAGAAGATCAGGAAACAACCGGTGCTTTGGAAGAAGTTGCGGAAATAATCGGCGACTCGGAAGAAAGTCCTGTTACACCCGAAGGCTCTAAAGCAGCAGACAAGCCAAGTGAAAACATGGACGACATGATGGATATGTACGAGGAGAGCTTTAAGCGATTCGCTGAAGGTGAAGTTGTTACCGGCAGAATAATTTCCGTTGATAAGGATTATGTCCTTGTTGATATTGGGTACAAATCAGAAGGGCAAATAAGGATTCATGAATTTAATGATGAAGACGGAAACTTAATTGCCAATGAGGGAGATTCGGTTGATGTAATGGTGGAATGGTGGGATGATGAAGAAGAGCGCGTCGTCCTTTCCAAAGAAAAAGCCGCTAAAGTAAAAGTATGGGAAGAGATTAAGAAATCTTTCGATGAAAATCAAACTGTGGAAGGCGTTATTGTCAATCGCGTCAAGGGAGGATTTTCCGTAGACATTGGTGTTCAGGCATTTCTGCCCGGTTCGCAGGCGGATTTGCGTCCCATTCGCAACCTTGATGAAATGGTTGGGAAGACATTTACTTTCAAGATCCTAAAATATAATCGAAAACGGAGTAATATCGTTTTATCCAGGCGAGTCATTCTTGAAGAAGAACGCGATTCCAAGCGAACTTCAACACTGGAGAGCATTGAAGATGGAAAAATTGTTGATGGCATTGTAAAGAATATAACCGAATATGGTGTATTTGTCGACCTTGGCGGTGTAGATGGTCTTCTTCATATTACGGACATTTCATGGGGACGGGTTAAACATCCATCGGAGCTTTTTTCAGTCGGTGACAATATAACCGTGAAAATTTTAAGCTTTGATATTGAACGGGAGAGAGTTTCCTTGGGAATGAAGCAACTTACCGAGGACCCCTGGCTGGCAGCCACAGAAAAATATCCCATAGGTTCCCGTGTTAATGGAAAGGTCGTCAGTCTAACAGATTATGGTTCATTTGTTGAGCTGGAGGAAGGAATAGAAGGGCTGATTCACGTTTCTGAAATGTCGTGGACCCGAAAGATTCGCCATCCCTCTAAGGTTGTGTCCGTGGGCGATGTGGTTGATA
>CAXMTB010000124.1:0-306 GCA_964195835.1 uncultured Nitrospinaceae bacterium
CGTCTCGAGATCTCTCCAGAACATCTCCCAATCCGGCGGACAGTCGTTGTGCCCGCTTTCATAGGTGATCATTGTGGCATGAGGTGCCGACTTGTAAAGCGCCATGCCATGAGAATAGGGAATGACCTCATCGAGCCTGCCGTGGACCACAAGAACCGGTTCCGGATAGTTGCGGACAACAGCGAGATTATTAAACGGGTCCCGGACAAGAAAGCCGGGAGCAAAATATTTTTTTGCAAATGAGCGTGCGCTGGTAAACGTCGACATGAGGATGAGTGCTGCAGAGGGTCGATCGGCGGCAAGTGT
>CAXMTB010000124.1:316-9477 GCA_964195835.1 uncultured Nitrospinaceae bacterium
GGTCCACATCTTTACGTTCTATGAGAATATCGTAAGCATTGTTAAATGTTTCTGTGATACTTTTTTGAGAAGGCTTTCCTTCAGAACGCCCGTAGCCCGGATATTCCAAAAGCATCACTCCGATTCCAAAATGATTAAACCTTTTGAGTTCATCCGGCCAGAAATCAATGAGTTCTCCGTTTCCATGTGCAAAAATGACCGCCGGTGACGGTTCTGCTTTATTTATCGGATCCGGTGGTAGAAACCAGGCTTCGGTTTTGCCGAAACTTGTCTTTATCCATATCTTTTCCATAAAGGGTAGATCTTCACTTTTAGATTGGGTGCCGATAAGATAGCGGGGAAAAAGGATCTGTCGCTGCATCAGAAAAAGAAAACCACAATAAACCAAGTAGAATGACAGTGTCCATAAAATGATTTTAATCGGCATTTTTATTTTACCTGTAATAATTTTCAAATCGCTCTTTAATAAGCTATCAGCACCTTAGACAGCTTTGGATGAATAATGTGCAGATATTGGGCTTTTTTTCTCTTGACATACTATATATAGTGTGCAAAATGTGTTCCTGGAAGTTTTCAACAGACCTGTTCACAGAATTTTATGCGCTTTAACAGGTTTGTTTTTGTTTTTCTGTACAGAATCTTCTCTTTAAATGGCATGGTCCTTAGCAGCCTCATTCAAACAGAATGAGGTTCCACTTCTTGAAACGTAAAATTTAACGTATCCTCAGTGAATAGATCTTTAATGGCCGGATCGAAACTTGTTATAATTTAACACGCGTGTTATTGATAAAGATAAATTGAAAAACCGATGATTATTACTATACAGGAGAATGGCGATGGGTTCAAAGGGTAAAATTCTAATTACGGATGAGGGGCATTTCGATCTAACCGCTTACAAATGGGATGATCAATTATTTTCGGATATTCTTGCCAAAGACAACCCGATTGAATCCGATCAGGCCATGAGCATCAGCCGATTTTTGAGAAAAGAGATCGCCAACATGGAAAATCATACCATTACCCTGCCGATTATCGATAAAATGATCCAGACGAAGTTGATGGAATACGGCTTAACTCAAGCTTCGCCCATTCGCCTGGATAAATCCATATTCATAAAAAATGGACTTCATCTTTCGAACAATGCAATAAATGTTTTGAATAGAAGGTATCTAAAGAAAGACAGCAAGGGAAAAATTATCGAGACACCGGAAAAGATGTTCAAAAGGGTGGCAAAGCACATTGCTAAGGCGGAGAAGAAGTATGGCAGTGACGCGGATGTAAACAAGATGGAAAACATTTTTTATAATATGATGACCGAATTGAAATTTTTGCCCAATTCACCCACGCTTATGAATGCAGGACGGAGGCTGGGCCAGCTGGCAGCCTGTTTCGTACTTCCTGTGGAGGACAGCATGGAGGGCATTTTTGATGCGTTGAGAAATGCCGCAATTATCCACAAATCCGGCGGAGGTACCGGTTTTTCTTTTTCCCGACTGCGTCCAAAAGACAGCAGGGTGGGAACCACCGGCGGTATCGCCTCCGGACCTGTTTCATTTATGAAAATTTTTAACACTGCAACAGAGCAAGTTAAACAGGGAGGGACTCGCAGGGGAGCCAATATGGCGATTTTGAGGGTCGATCATCCGGATATCATGGAGTTTATTTACAGCAAAAAGAACAATAACGAGCTCAATAATTTTAACATCTCCGTCGGTGTTACGGATGCATTCATGGACGCTGTCAAAGCAGAGAGCGACTATGATCTTATCGACCCTAGCAGCGAGGAAAAGGAAAAAGAGTTGAATGCCGCCGAGGTCTATCAAGCCTTCGTGAAACAGGCATGGGAAAACGGGGATCCAGGCATCATTTTTTTAGACCGGTTGAACAGAGACAATCCGACCCCTGCGCTGGGGGAGATCGAAAGTACAAATCCTTGCGGGGAACAGCCGTTGCTTCCCATGGAATCCTGTAATCTTGGGTCCATCAATCTGGCCAAGTTTGTAACCCACGATGCCAAAGTACCGGCGATCGACTTCAAGGCATTAAAGGATATTGTTTGGCAGAGTGTCCGATTTTTGGACAATACCATCGATATGTCTAAACATCCACTTCCGGAAATTAAAGAAATGGTTCAGGGTAATCGCAAAATTGGCCTTGGCGTCATGGGGTTTGCCGATTTGCTATATCAGCTGGAAATTCCCTACAACTCAGAAAGAGCTCTTGAGGTTGCAGAGGAGGTGATGGGTGTCATCCAAAAAGAGTCTCACGCTGCCTCAAACCATCTGGGTGAGGAAAGGGGGGTTTTCCCAAATTTTGATAAAAGCATTTTTAAAGACAAAAAAGGTTGTACATATCGAAATGCCGCCACGACAACCATTGCACCAACAGGAACGTTAAGCATCATTTCGGACTGTTCCAGTGGTGTTGAACCCTTGTTTGCCTTGAGTTTTGTTAGAAATGTTATGGATAACGATAAACTGCTGGAGGTGAATCCATACTTTGAAAATATAGCGAAGGAGAGGGGTTTTTATAGCACGGAATTGATGGATACCATTGCTGTTGAAGGCGGCATTAAGCATCTTGAGGAAATACCCGAAGATGTTCGGAGAATCTTTGTAACGGCCCATGATGTATCTCCTGAATGGCATATCCGTATGCAGGCTGCTTTTCAAAAATACACGGACAACGCTGTTTCAAAGACGGTCAACCTGGCCCGTGATGCCACAGTAGGCGATGTGCTAAAAATTTATAATCTGGCTCATGAGTTGGGTTGTAAGGGCGTTACCATATACCGGGACGGGAGCAAGGAAAATCAGGTTCTGTCTTATTCAGGAAAGGACAAATCTCTTCACGCTCTGGGTGCTATAGTCAAAGATCGGCCGGAAACGCTGGAGGGATTTACCTCCAGAATAAAAACCGGTATGGGCCAGCTTTATGTTACGGTAACGGAATATCAGGGCCAGCCTTTTGAAGTATTTGCAACCATCGGAAAATCAGGACGGTCGACCACTGCCAAAACCGAAGCCATCGGCCGTCTCGTTTCGCTTGCTTTAAGATCCGGCGTAAAAGTAGAAAAAATTGTCGAACAACTCAAAGGTATCGGTGGAGAACATCCGGTCTTCCAGGATGGCGGCCTGATTTTGTCTATACCAGATGCCATCGGTAGGGTCCTTGAAAAGCGGTATTTGAACGACGGTTCTTACAAGAAAAAAAGCTACGGAAACAGCCTCCTTGGAGAAGTCTGCCCAGAATGCGGTCATACGATAAGTTTTGAAGAGGGATGTATGATCTGCCATTTTTGCGGCTTTACAAAATGTTCGTAAGGGGGAATCTTTTTTAAGCCCTGGATACGATAATGCGTATCGATCAAAATCCTCTATTTAGAAAAACAATCATTCCCTGGTATGATTCCGAAGTAGTGTGCATAGGCGTTATCGTATTCATGCTTATTGTTTTTTTCTTCGGCGTTATCGGGATCTCTGTAGCACGGGAAAATGCGGAATATCATGGATATGTTTGGATAGCTGTTCTTCTAGTTGTTATGAGCGGAGGGGCCATTTTTTCTACAACAATTCGGCTCATAAAAAGACATGCCCGCCGATATTCAAAATAGGAGGCCCAATTTCTAAAGGAAATCTTATCATGAAACTTTTAAATCATTGATCGTACAGGTTTCCCATGATTCTTTTTCAGTAAAGATTTTTTTTAGAAAAGAATGGTTGAAGGCATGGCCGGATTTCTCAGCCACAACATGCCCCAAAATAGGCATACCCAGAAGTGAAAAATCACCGATGCAATCGAGAATTTTATGCCTTACAAACTCATCCTGATACCGCAAACCGCCTTCATTGATAACCTTCTTGTCATCGATGGCAATCACATTTTCAAGGGTAACGCCACGGGCCAGACCATTTTTTTTTAGATATTCATATTCATGTAAGAAACCAAAGGTTCTTGCTCTGGATATTTCGCTTTCCCAAACGTGGTCCGACACATCCACAGAATAAGACTGCTTGTTAATCAGAGGATGATCAAATTCAATGGTACAGGTTATTTTATATGTTGAGCATGGATATACACCGACCATTTTTTCATCTTTTTTAAGCTCAATCGGTTCTTTAATGACAAAAAAATATCGAGGAGTGTCCAGTTCCTTTATTCCGGCTGCTTTTATCATGGAAGTAAATGGCCCTGCGCTACCATCCATTATCGGCATTTCATAATTGTCTATTTCCACCAGTGCATTATCGATCGAAAGACCGGCAAAACTTGCCATAAGATGCTCTATAGTTGAAACGATAAAGCCCTCAAAGCCAATAACAGTTGCCAGGCTTGTATCCACAACCATATTAAAATGGGCAGATATGACAGGACAGTCCAAAAGGTCTGTTCTGATGAATTTGATACCATGATTCGGCGGTGCCGGTTTGATGGTTAAATTGACCTTTTTACCCGAATGAATCCCAACACCCGAGCAATTTACCGGCTTTGCGACTGTTCGTTGTAAGTAATACATGTAAACCAAACTTTATACAGCGATGCTGCATTTTTTAAAAAGTGTTTTTCTCAGAGTTCAAAAACGATTAATTATCCTGCAAAATGAATCGATGGAGTATTCATAACATATTTAATCCGTTGAACACAATGTTCTTTATAAAATCGTAACGCGATTTTATAAAAAATTCAGAGTAAAGATTTAATTGAACAAAAACAAAGTTTTTGTTAAACTTTAGTAACATAAATACGAAATAAAAAAAATCAATCTTAACTTTGAATCACATCCTAATTTTTATTGTCCCTGTTTAACAAGTGTTAATTATAGGTCTCAATGGGTTCATGAAGATCCTTTTTTTGCTCGTCCTGTGAACTTTTTATGATACCTTAAAGGAGGAGGCGTGCTCGCAAAGGTTTTAAGCAGCGCTGTTATTGGAATTGATGCATTTTTGATCGAAGTGGAAGTTGATATAACATCAGGACTCCCCACCTTTACCACAGTGGGACTTCCGGAGGCTTCAGTAAAAGAGAGCAAAGAGCGGGTCAAGTCTGCCATCAGCAATTCAGGCTATACCTTCCCGGACGACAGAATTACCGTTAACCTTGCCCCTGCTCATATAAAAAAGGAAGGGACCGGTTTTGATTTGCCCATCGCTTTAGGGATACTTACGGCAACCCAAATCATTTCCCAGAACATTATATCCAAATACCTTGTCTTGGGCGAGCTGTCTCTGGACGGTCGCATTAAACCGGTGAAAGGTTCTCTTCCCATGGCTCTGGCTGCAAAGAATGCCGGATATGAGGGCATTATCGTACCTTATGACAATGGTCGAGAAGCATCGGTTGTAGGGGGAATAGCGGTTCTGCCTGTAAAAACACTGTCTCAGCTTGTGGGTTTTTTCCGCGGATTTACTAAAATAAAACCTGAGAGAACAGATATTTCCCGAATATTTGATTATCGAAACACGTTTGAAGTCGATTTTTCAGAAGTCAAGGGGCAAGAACACGCCAAACGATCCATAGAGGTCGCAGCTGCGGGGGGACACAACCTTATCATGATCGGTCCCCCGGGTTCTGGAAAGACGATGCTGGCAAAACGCATTCCTACGATACTTCCTCCGATAACATTTGAAGAGGCCATTGAAACGACAAAAATATTCAGCGTTATCGGAATGCTTCCAAAAGACGAGGCTCTGATTACAAAACGGCCTTTTCGATCGCCCCATCATACCATATCGGATGCAGGATTGATCGGTGGCGGTCATATTCCAAGGCCAGGCGAGGTCAGCCTGGCACACAATGGAGTCCTGTTTTTGGATGAACTTTCCGAATTTAAAAAGCATGTGTTAGAAGTTCTCCGGCAGCCTTTGGAGGATCTTCAGGTCACCATTTCACGAGCTGCGCTGACCCTGACGTACCCATCAAGTTTTATGCTTATCGCAGCAATGAACCCGTGTCCTTGCGGGTACTTTTCCGACCCCAAACATGAGTGCAGATGTACATATTCCCAAATTCACCGATACCGATCAAAAATATCCGGTCCCTTGATGGACCGGATCGATATTCACGTGGAGGTTCCGGCAGTTCCCTATAAGGACCTTATCGAAGAATTCAATGCAGAATCGTCGGAGGTTATCGGAACACGTGTCGCAGCCGCCAGAGCGCGCCAGTTCGAGCGATTTAAAAGAACAAAAATTTACTGCAATGCGCAGATGATCAACCGGCATATTAAAAAACACTGCCGGATTGACGAGGCCTCCTGCGATCTTCTTGAAAGCGCCGTCGACAAACTCGGTTTGTCGGCCCGGGCCTACAACCGCATCCTTAAAATCGCCCGCACCATTGCCGATCTCGACGAGGTCTCCGACATCAGCGTAGACCACATTGCCGAAGCGGTTCAATATCGGAGTTTGGATCGTGGAAAACGCCTGATATGAAATGTCATTTTTCAATCAAATCGACTGAAGGAGATTTCATTCAGTTAATAAGCATTTATTTCAAAAGCTTGTCTTTATTTCTCTCGAATTCCTTTTAATCTTCGTATGAAAATCCCTTCACACACCCAACTTGTATTTGTAATGACCAAATTTATTTTATATATAAAACAATTGGTTATGCCTGTTCATTATACTTGGCACAGCCATTGCACATAAAAAAACCAGACGGATTCATCATCCCAGCGCAAATGAAATAACATGGGGTTTCAGTGAGTTTGTAAGATAAGGTCGTTTTAAAGCGCTATACTGTTATTTCAAATGATTCCGGATAAGACGGAACAAAAATAAAAGGAGGATGTAATGAAAAAAACAATTTGTCTGGTAATGTGTGCACTGTTTGTGGTCGTTACGATGTCAGGGGTTGCCTTTTCAGCTGATAAGGCCGCAGCCGTTGCTGAAAAGGGTGCAGCAATGCAGGATCAGGAAATGATGATTACCGGGACCATCAATAATGCCAATCAGATCGTGGACAAAGACGGCCAAATTTTCGATGTGGCTGACACCTTAGAAGGCAAGGAACTATTGACTCATGTCGGTATGAAAGTTCAGGTAACGGGAACCGTACTGGAAAGTGAGGGAAAGAAACAGATTTCCGTTTCGGCCTATGAAATCATGAAAAAATAATCTGTCATCCTTTGGCAAGGACAAGTAAAAAAGCAGGGGGGAAAAATTCCCCCCCCTGCTTTTTTTATATTGCTGAAAATAAAGGGTGTAAAACTTGAATGCTTCACATTAAAAGATTGCGAAATGTCATGGGATCATCCTGATACATTTTTATCGACTTTTTGTAACCCAGTTGCTCTACAATTTTTATTCCTTTTCTTAAGTGGCGGTATTTTTTAAACTCGATTTTGGTTTTAATATCCGATTCGACCAAGGAATCGGGTAGATCAGGAATATATTTTTCAACGGTTGATGGCAGTAAGGCGTATACCAGCCCTCCGACAATCGCTTCTTCCACACAAATCCAATCTTCAACGATGGCCTCTACTTCCTTTAAGGTTTTAGCCGCACTCTTTTCGATTCTATCTTGGATCGATTTTTCAGTAAATTGTCTTAAGACGATATGGAGTGTTTCTTCAACAGGAGTTATTAACGCTGTATATGGATTTTTTGCACTGTTCTGCCAGATGGTATAATGATCCCTCGTAAATTCAAAGGATCCGTTTTCGTTCAGAGATATATAACTGGAATAAGAACCGACTTCACCCAGAAAAATCTTCCCTGTCAGCTCAATAGCGACCTCTTTTTGATCTTTGTTTGAAAATACATAGGTGGCAACATATTCTTTGCCTAAATTATGAACAATAAAAGCATCGATGCCTTTTGTTGCCGAGTTTTCAGGCTTGGAAGCGCCCAATGTATGAATTGTGATATACGGATTTTTAAATTCCGTAAGTCTCAAAACGTCTTTGATTACGTCATTACAATACCTTTCAAATATAGCAGTATATTTTTCTCTTGTCTCCGGGACATACATGAGCCGGTGTGAAATATTTTTCAGACGCCATTGAATCGGTTGGTCATCAAGATCTGCCTGAATCTTTTTGACAACGTCAGGGTGTTGATCGAAAAATTCAATGCTTGCTTTATGTAAATCTTGATCAAAAGATTTTTCAAAGTCGTTTAATGCGAAAAAGGGACCTTGTTTGTCTTCAAGTTTAATCAGATCTATCAAAATCGAATAATTTTTCGACGAATCAGATGCAAAAATTGCATCGGCCATATAGATGACAAGTAAGACGGGGAAAATGATAAGTGTGTAATATATTGTTTTTGAATGCATTTTTCACTGGATATTTAATATAAAATAATAATAATGAGGTCTATCCAGAAATGGTAGATTTTGGCTTAAGAAAAGGACGAAAACACCGTATTGTATCGAAATATGCCATTTCTGGATGGACACTAACTAAAGCCCTATAAGTTATATCGGCATTAAGGATAATTTCTGAACATAAATATGCATGACTAAAATGTTGGTCTATGCTAAACAGTAATACCACATTGTGGCTGTGTCAAACGTTAAGGGCTTTAGATTATCTGAGGGGTCGGGGTGTTTTTATTTGTTAAATCGCTTCATGGATAATGCTTTTGTTCAAACCGCGCAATCCCGCCGGAGGCTGATATATAGGTGTTTACAAAAAAACTTGACCCCTGAGATAATTAAGGTGGTGTTGTATTCAACTGCTTGGGAACGAGAAGGGGATGGTGTTTGGGTTGGTACGAATGCAGGATTGTCTCACAATCAACCTATTTTTCTCTAAAATCGGCGATTTTAATATTATATTTTTTTATAAGTTCATAAACATCCGCACGATATTTTCCGGCCAGCTTAGCTGCCTGGCTGACATTGCCTTTGGTCAGTTCAAAGAGCTGAATGAGGTAATTTCTTTCAAAATTTTCTTTAGCATCTTTAAATGATTTTAAACTTTCAGGATGAACATTCTGGGTTTGAAGGATAAGGTCTCCTGTAATGATATTGCTTTTCGCCATGGCCATGGCACATTCAATTGTATTTTCGAGTTCTCTGATATTGCCCGGCCAAGGATAAGAGATCAGTTTCTGCATGGCATCTGTTGAAAACGCGTTTACTTTTTTCCCCATTTCCTCGGAATATTTTTTTAAGAAATGCCTGGAAAGAATAGGGATATCCTCTTTTCTCTCATT
>CAXMTB010000125.1:0-9019 GCA_964195835.1 uncultured Nitrospinaceae bacterium
CGATTGGTTTGTTCCGCACCAGGCCAACCTTCGAATTATAGAAGCAGTGGCCAAACGTCTTAAATTTCCCATGGGAAAAGTTCTTGTGAACGTTGATCGTTACGGCAATACATCAGCTGCAACGATTCCCACAATGTTGGACGAAGCCAATAGAGACGGGCGAATTAAAAGCGGACAGACGGTTCTGTTGGATGCCTTTGGCGCAGGACTGACTTATGGCTCTATCCTTGTTCGCTGGTAAAGAAAAGTATATTCATTTATAATTATTACTTTTTTATAGCCTTTAACTATTTGAAACGCTCAATTTATGACTTAATAAAAACGTTATTCATATGACAGATACTATTCACAGTTTCCATATACCTGTTATGGGTACCGGATTTTCCGTGGACACCCCTATCCGCATTGCCCCTTTCGGAATTTCATCCGTTATATCGATAGTTGACGACTTGCTTTTCGAAAAAATCCGCAAATATTACGCTGAAAAGTATGGCCTTCCTTACCACAAGATAGCAAAAGATGATGAAGACGGCCGGGCAAAACGCATTTCAGCTTACCTTAATGTCGTCCATGAGATTGTTCAAAAAAAGATGGAAGAAATAAAACAGCAGCCTTTTTTTGAAAACAACAACAAGCAAAAATATTTTGAGCTGTTGCCTGAAGACTCGATGCTGAAACAAAAATATAACAAATTGCTCAAAATGAAAGCCGGCGACGAAAGAAATGACCTTGAAAAAGATCTAACACTCAATATGAAACCCGGCTCTATCGATGTCAATATCATGGTCAATGTGGATCGGATTCGTTTTAATAAAAACGGCGACCCCCTTGGTGAAGAATTCACCGATGCCAAAGCAGGGCTTCGAGGCTATGCCAACAGTTGCCTTCAGTCTTCAATTGTATTTTCAGCAGGCATTAATCGACGCTTATATAGTTATATGAGTAATTTCCGTGAGTTTTACAGAGACAAAATGGGACGGATCAAAAAACGGATTATTCTAAAAGTGAGTGATTTCAGGTCTGCTTTAATTCAGGGTAAATTTTTGGCCAAAAAAGGACTTGAGGTCTATGAGTTTCGTATCGAATCCGGTTTGAACTGCGGTGGCCATACCTTTGCCTCCAATGGTATTTTGCTTCCAAAACTTCTTAAAGAATTTAAGGAAAAACGAAAAAGCCTGGTTGCGGAATTTAAACCGCTCATACAAACGTACTATAAAAAAATGGGGTGGGAATATCCTGAATCGGCGATGAACATTCATCCGCTTATCACGGTACAAGGCGGCATCGGCAACCATGGCGAAGTATGCAGACTCAGAAAAAATTTTGGTATGGATTTAACAGGATGGGCCAGTCCTTTTCTGCTGGTTCCCGAAGTTACATGCGTGGATGATCCCACACGTGAGCTTTTGCGACAAGCCCGGGCGGAAAACCTTTATCTGAGTGACGTTTCTCCCTTAAACATCCCTTTTAACAATGTATACGGAACAGGATCAGAATTATGGACCCAAAAGAAGGCGATGGAAGGCCGGCCCGGCTCACCGTGCCCAAAAAAAATCCTGGTATCCAACACCGAATTTACCGAAAAACCGATCTGTTTGGCATCACGACAATATCAAGCGGCAAAACTAAAAGAAATTGAAAATATGGAGATTTCAACGGATGAAAAGGAAAGACTTCAAGAAAAAGTGGTGGTAAAAAACTGTATCTGCGACCACTTAGGGAACGGAGCGCTCATTGCCCTGGGAATCGCCGATGAACAAAATGCACCCCAGTCAATATGCCCCGGACCCAATATTGAATGGTTCAACAAATTTTATACGCTTAAAGAGATGGTAGACCATATTTATGGAAGAGGGCCATCTTTGGTTTCATCAAAACGTCCCCATATGTTTGCCAAAGAAATTGAAATGTACTTGGATGATTTTGAAAAGAAGGTGTTGAGTTTTTCTCACACAAAAAAAGAAACCATAACAATGCTTGAATATAAAAAGAATCTTGAAGAAGGGCTGGACTTTTGTCTTGAAATCGCGAAGAAGTCCCCTTATCCCGGAGAAAATTTAAAATCTATCTCAATCTGTGTGAAAAAACAAAGAAGTCGTTTAAACCGCCTTAATTCTCGATTTGAAGAAAGTATTCGTTTGGCTTCTTGAAATTTTCAGTCAGTATTGAACAATCTGATTTTTAACAGATTGACAGAGCGCTTTTGAGATTAATTTTATGCTCAGCCAAATTGAAAAGGACAAATGACGACAGATCACCTCTGGCATCTTCTCAATACCGAATTCTTTTATCAAAGCTCCCAAAAACGTCGTTTTTTTGTGGAGAGATTTCGCAGTTGGGCGACGCTGATCTATTATACACAGCTTTTTAATATCATTCTGGCAGAAAGCCTGACCGCGCGAAAGATGCCTTATGAAGGCAAAACATGGGCAAAAGGATCGCTTAGTGTCCTTAAAATTGTAGAATCGGCAGGTGGAAAATTTCATATATCCGGATTAAAAGCCCTTAGCGGCCATAAGGGGCCAGTTGTTTATGTCGCCAACCACATGAGCCTTCTCGACACGCTGGTTCTACCTTGTATACTGCTTGCATTCAGCAAGGTCACGTTTGTGGTTAAGGAAGGACTCCTTAAGTATCCGGTTCTCGGTACCATTATAAGGGCCATCCATCCCATTGCCGTCACACGGGAAAATCCCAGGCAAGACTTAAAGACAGTGTTAAACCAAGGCTTGACTCTCATTTCCAGTGGCTGTTCCATTATCATATTCCCTCAGGCCACCAGAAGCGCCACATTCGATGAGACGACGTTTAATTCATTGGGCGTTAAGTTAGCACAGCGAGCCAATGTTCCGGTGGTACCGGTTGCATTAAAGACCGACTTCCAAGGAAATGGGAAATTCATCAAAGATATGGGTCCTGTCGATCCCAGCAAGAAACTCTATATTAAATTCGGGGAACCGATGTTTGTAGAAGGAAAGGGGCAGGTCATACATCAGAAAATCATCGCATTCATTTCAAAAAACCTTAACGCATGGGGTGCCCAGGTTCATTCGAATATGCCATAATCTAAACGTCTCGGAAATTCTACAATTGGCTGAAATTAAAGATCTTTTAATAGCTTCTATCCTAATACCACTTCCATGGAATGTTGGAATCTTGGAATAATGGAACGCTGGGTTGAAGGAACAATATCAATCTAATTCCTTCAGTTACCCATTATTCCATCATTCCAATTGTGAGCGAAGCGAGCTAACTTGAATCGTGTCAGGCATCGGTGTCCGGCACCTCCGGCATGGGGACTTTAAAAAACTGGACGCCCTCTTCTTTTAATGTCTTTTCTTCTTCTTTGGTACTGACACCTCTGATATTTCTTGTCTTTGAAACACCATAATGCATCTTCAAGGCTTCTTTGGCAAAATCAGATCCAACATCATCAAAATTTTTTTCAACAAAATCGACAATTTTTTTACCAATGTTTTCAAGGTCTGCCTGCTGATCAGAAAATTCTTTTAAAGGATTAGATGATTTTATGGCAAAGGTCGAAGGAACCCTGGCAATTGAAGTGCTGTTACAAACCGGACAAGCGATGAGCGCCTTTTTTTTCTGCGCTTCATAAGCCTTTCTGTCTTCAAACCAACCTTCGAAAGAATGGCCGTCGACGCATTGCAAATCGTAAGCAATCATAAAATTCTATCTATCCCTTCTTAGCTTTGCTAATTTTTTATTTTAAATATAGACTTTTTTTAAAATCCTTAATCTTGGTTGCTTATAAATTTGCATGATGGTATCATATTTTTTTTAATTTTAAAAGTCATTCCTGATTCACATTGCCATGAACAGGCATTTTGAATAACTGATAAAAATGATGTTATGACACTAAATAAAACAGACTTTCTAATTATCGGGAGCGGCATTGCCGGCCTTACCTTTGCCCTTAAAGTAGCAGAGTTCGGTGACGTGGCTTTGGTGACCAAAAAAGAGATCATGGACAGCAACACCTCCTATGCCCAAGGTGGAATCGCTTCGGTTTTTGGTAAGCTGGATTCATTTGATCTTCACATTCAGGATACACTGGCTTCCGGAGACGGCCTCTGCAACCGTGACGTTGTGGAAATGGTGGTTAAAAACGGTCCCGACAGGATCCGTGAATTGATCGATCTGGGGGTACATTTCAACCTCAGGAAAGACCGATCGTCATTCTCTGAATCATCCGGAATTGAACCTGATTTGGACTTGGGACGTGAGGGCGGTCATTCTCAAAAGCGGATTGTCCATGCCCATGACATGACCGGAAAGGAAGTCGAAAGCGTCCTGGTCGAGCATGTAAAAAATAACCGTCGAATCCACCTGTTTGAAAACCACATCGCCATTGATCTCATTACCATTTCAACCCGCATGAAAAGAGGCATGATCACCACGACCCATGAAGACTACTGCTGCGGCGCATATGTTCTGGATCAGCAGACCAACCAGGTCAAAACTTTCTGTGCCAAGATCACGTTGCTTGCCACCGGCGGCGCCGGAAAGGTTTATCTTTACACCAGCAATCCGGATATCGCCTCGGGTGACGGGATTGCCATGGCTTACCGTGCCGGGGCTACAGTGGCCAACCTCGAATTTGTCCAGTTTCATCCAACATGTCTGTATCACCCTGAAGCCAAAAACTTTTTGATTTCAGAGGCCTTAAGGGGAGAAGGCGCAATACTGCTTGATGCTTCCGGCAACCCTTTTATGGAAAAATATGACGCTAAAAAGGATCTCGCATGCCGCGATGTGGTTGCCCGGGCCATAGATGCAGAACTCAAAAAAAGCGGAACAGATTTCATGTTTCTTGACATTTCTCATAAAAATTCCGATTTCATCAAGGAACGTTTCCCAAATTTATATGAAAAGTGCCTCACATTTGGTTTTGATATGACAAAGGAATCGCTCCCTGTTGTACCGGCGGCCCATTATATGTGCGGGGGCATTGCAACCGATATGCACGGTAAAACGGATTTGCATCGACTCTACGCCATCGGCGAAACAGCCTGTACCGGATTGCACGGGGCCAACAGACTTGCAAGCAACTCTTTGATCGAAGCACTGGTTTATTCCCATGTGGCTGCCCGACAGGCCCTCAAGGATATCGATACGCTGGATTTTAGCCTTACCCCGGACCCTCCGGCATGGGATGAAGTCGGAACCACAGATAGTGATGAAGTCATTATGGTTTCTCAAAACTGGGATGAGATCCGGCGATTTATGTGGAACTATGTCGGAATCGTTCGATCGGACAAGCGACTGGAAAGGGCAAAACGACGCATTGAAATCATCCAGCAAGAAATCCGGGAATATTACTGGGACTTCAAAGTCTCGGCAGATCTTATTGAACTTCGGAATATCGCGATGGTGGCGGAACTGATTATCAGGTGCGCAAGACATCGAAAAGAAAGTCGGGGACTTCACTACAACATTGAATTCCCTTACCGGGACGATAAACGATGGCAAAAAGATACGATTCTCCGGCGATCATTTCTGGGATAACTTGTATGACATTTATACCTACCCGCCCATCCCTTTATTCATTATTACTCAAGTTTCGAATCCTTTAATCAAGCTCTCCCCTCTCTCCGAGCTGTAGGCTCTACGAGCCGGAAGCCGGCCTGGAAGCCCTCCGGGCTGGAAGCGGAGGCATAGGCTGAAGCCTTATCTGATTTTAGTCTTAAATTTTCATTGACAACCGGTGTTTCTGTATTAGATTACTGGCATTCCTATGCTTATTTATTGATACTGTTCAAGAAATGTCCGGTCAATTACCAGGTAAATAAATGACAACCAAAAGAGACTACTACGAAGTTTTAGACGTAGACCGTAATGCCAATGAGACTGACCTAAAAGCCAGTTATCGAAAACTGGCCTTAAAATACCACCCTGATCGAAATTCCGGCGATAAAGAATCTGAAGAAATGTTCAAAGAGGCTTCCGAGGCTTATGAGGTCCTTCGGGATCCCCAAAAGCGAAATATCTATGACCAGTTTGGCCACCAAGGGCTTGAAGGGTCTGGTTTTTCAGGATTCAGCGGTTTTGACGATATTTTTTCGAGTTTTGGCGGAATTTTTGAAGAATTTTTTGGATTCAGCAGTGGACGTCGTTCAAGGAGCAGAACCCAAAGGGGTGCTGATCTTCGCTACGATCTAACACTCAGTTTTATGGAAGCCGCTTTTGGAACGGAAACAGAGATTAATTTAGAAAAGATGGAGATCTGCTCGTCCTGCGAGGGGTCGAAATGCGAACCGGGCACCCATCCCGATACCTGCTGGCAATGCAACGGCACAGGTCAGGTTTCCAGGAATCAGGGATTTTTTACTGTAAGAACGGCATGTTATCAATGTAACGGAGGCGGCCAAACCATACCACATCCTTGTACGAGCTGTAAGGGCAACGGCCAGATCAGGGTTAGTAAAAAGGTGTCTGTAAAAATTCCTGCCGGCGTTGATTCCGGATCCAGGCTCAGACTGACCGGAGAAGGTGAGGCCGGTACATACGGGGGTCCTCCCGGGGATCTTTATGTATTTATCTATGTTGAACCCCACGATTTTTTTGAGCGTGACAATACAGACATCATCTGTCAGGTGAACGTTTCCTTTGTACAGGCTGCCCTTGGGGATACCATAGCGGTACCCACCTTAAACGGCAACAAACAACTTAAAGTTCCAAAAAGCACCCAGCCCGGTGATCTCTTCCGTTTTCGCGGTGAGGGAATCCCTTCTCTTAGAAGCGGCAAACGAGGAGATGAAATCATTCAGATCTTAATAAAAACACCCACCAATCTGAACAAGAAACAGGAAGCACTGCTCAAAGATTTTGCCAAAATTGAACAAAACAAGATCCCGAATAAATTAAAAAATATCCTTAAAAGGGGCCTTGACAAAGCATCCAACTAAAGGAGATTGAGGCGTAATGTATGAATTAAAAGTGGTGACCCATTTTGCAGCCGCCCATCAGCTTAAAATGGTTGCCAAAAAATGTGAGAACCTTCACGGACACAACTGGAAGATCGAAATCTGTGTGGCCGGAAAAGATCTCAATAAGGCCGGGGTATTGATTGACTTTGGAGAATTAAAGCAGCATGTCTCGGTCATTATGGCAAAGCTGGATCACAAATTTTTAAATGAGCTCGATGACTTCAACGATAATTATCCGCCGTCTTCGGAGAATATCGCCCACTATATTGCAAAAACCCTTCAATCCATGATCGACAGCCCCGATATTAAAGTGGCGCGGGTAACCTCCTGGGAGTCTGAAAACGCCTGCGCGACCTATATCGTGCCGTAAATATTCCACTGAAGACAGGTCGTCTTTTCATTCATTACCATTTCTTCAAGTTTAATTCTTTTATTTTACGTTTTTATCAGGTATCAAGAATTCCGATATTCTTCAGGTATTCTTTAACTTCTACTATACCTCTAACCCTTTTCGCAATCAGTCCAACTTTTTGAGCGCTTTTAACATTGATTTCATTGTCATCCAGAAAAAGTGTAGCAGATGCATCACAATTTAGATTGTGTAATGCATGCTCATATGACTCAGAATCTGGTTTCAATTTGCCAGTTAGATGGGAAATAAAATGTTTGCTGAACATCTTATCAATTCCCATTTCATTTATGAGTCTAGGCCAGTGCAATTCGTTAGAATTGCTCAAACAAGCCAGAGTATAATCCTGATTCAATCTTTCAATTAGACCTGTTACTCCAGGATATAATCTTCTCGGCCATTGGATAAATGCATGAATGAATTCATTCCGTCCTACAGATAAATCCATCTCGTCAATGAGTTCATCTGCAAATTGTTCTGCCGTAGAACGACCAATTTCAAAGGAACGCACAGCGGAAGAGCTGAGCCATGCTTTCCAAAGTTCATCGATACTCAGGTTATTTTTCATCCACTTGAGCATTTCTGAAGCTCCGGTTAATTCAACTAAAACGCCTCCCAAATCGAATAAGATGACTTCAATTTGTTTCATTACCATTCCTGTTAATGAGAAGTTACTTTAACCTAAGTTGAGCGATTTTTGCGAAGATATGTGTTGAAATCTTGATGCAGAAAGATTTGCACAAACCGCAGGCATACCCGTGGATATGTCGAGGATTTTTGCAAAGCCTTTATGCGCAAGAGATCGATTCAGATCGAGAAAATAATCGCTCAATTTAGGTTAATGGTATTATGAACATTTTTTTCGGCTCAATCAATTTGATTTTTCAAACTGTTCCATGAGCTCATCCCGGGTAATAATGGCAGAAACGTCTTTGACATGTTGGCGAATATTCTCCAGTCCACCCTCCTGGCGGTCAACCAAGATGACCGCTTTGACAACATTCAGCCCCTCCGAACCGGCCCGTTCGATGGCCTTGATGGTGGACCCGCCGGTGGTTGCAACATCGTCAATGATGACCACCCGCTGTCCGGGGTTCATATCTCCTTCGACCCATCGGATAATGCCATGGTCTTTTTGGGTTTTACGGATGGAAAATGCATTGATGGGCCTTCCTTTTAATTCTGAAACAAACGCAGTGGCCATGGCCATGGGATCTGCACCGAACGTAAGTCCGCCGATTCCGTCAGGCTTTAAATCCTTTATGTTCTCAAATACCAGATGGCCCACCAGAAACATGCCCCTCGGGCTCAATGTGGTGGGTTTGCAGTTTACATAAAATTGGCTCATTCTGCCTGAAACAAGTTTAAAACTCGGTTCTTTTGTGTATTTGAACGATTTCTTACAAATGATTTCGATAAGCTCCTGTTTCATGTCCATTCTACTCCATTGTCATTTCTTTAAAATTTTACAATTATCTGAAATTAGTAATCTTTTAATAGCTCCTGATTTATGCCACTTCCATGGAATGATGGAATACTGGAATAATGGAACATAGGGTTTTGGGACGATGGGGTGATGGTAAAATTCATTTTAACAAAATTGATAATATCCTTTAAAAAATCAACATTCCAATATTCCATCATTCCAATCATGAGCGAAGCG
>CAXMTB010000125.1:9029-9462 GCA_964195835.1 uncultured Nitrospinaceae bacterium
AATTCCAAATATCAAACACATCCCAAAAACCAAAATTCGAATATCCAAACAAAGTCTCGTCCTGGAAAGTTTTGGTCATTAAATATTGGAATTTAAGATTTACCCGCCTGAGGCGGGTTAATTTGTAATTTGATGCTTGGAATTTGTGTTTTTATGGTCTTTTTCATGCATTTATAATCGGGTCAACCGGTGCTCCCCGCAAAAAATATATAACCCGGTATGATCGGCCAGGCAGGCCAGGGTCATGTTTAATTCCGATGCCAGTTCCACAGCCAGTGAAGTGGGACGTGAAAACGCCAGTATCACTTGAATTCGTGCCCGTGCAGCCTTTTGAACCAATTCGTAACTGATGCGCGAAGAAAGCGTCAACAAAACAGCCTCATCAAGCCTGCGATCCAAAAAGAGTCTTCCAATGGCTTTGTCCAGGGCATTG
>CAXMTB010000126.1:0-9456 GCA_964195835.1 uncultured Nitrospinaceae bacterium
TGCGACCATGGAAGATATCAAGTCGCAATACAGAGCATTGATCCGAAAATGGCATCCGGATCGGTGTAAAGCCGACAAAGAGACTTGCAAGGAAATGACCGTCCGAATCATTGCCGCCTACAGGCTCATCAACGATTACTGTAAAAACTATGAATATTCTTTTTCAAAAGAGGAAGTGAGCAACTATCTTTCGGCAGAGGAATGGTGGTTTGAACGTTTCGGACGCAGCCCGTTATGGGGCAGTACTCGTAAGCCCAAATAAGCGTTAAAGATGGATATGTCATCGGACCATAACAACAACGAAGGTGTTTTTCGAAAAAAACCTATGATGCTGATTTGCCTGGCGCTGGTGGTGATCGGTTTCGGTTCTTTTGTTTTCGGTCTTACGGGCCGGCATCCTGAAAGGGCCTGGCAGGCGTATTTGATCAATTTTCTGCTGTGGTCAGCCATCGCTCAGGGCGGCCTGCTTTTTTCCGTACTTATGCATACCGTAAAGGCCCGGTGGAGTGGACCTTTATCCAACCTTGCCGAATCTTTCACCGCCTTTTTTCCTGTTTCCTTCGGCCTTTTTTTAATTCTCTTTTTGGGTAAAAATTACATCTTTCCCTGGCTGCATCAGGATCTTCACGGTAAAGAGGTCTGGCTGAACGTCCCGTTTCTGTTTACCAGAGATGTTGTGGGGCTGCTTGTCCTGTATGGATTAGGGTTTGCCTATCTCTATCATTCCTTGTGGCTGAAACTGGATCGCTCCATATCGGATGGAAAGATTCGAAAATACTTATACAAGCGTTGGGATAGAAGCATTCCCGATGTACAGCGATGCAACAGCAGAATGACGGTCATCGGTATTCTTTATATACTTGCCTTTGCGCTGATCCTGTCGCTGATCGGTTATGATCTGGTGATGAGTACAGATCCCCACTGGTATTCCACGCTGTTCGGGGCCTATACCTTTGTCAAGGCGTTTTATATCGGTCTGGGGGGTCTCATTATCCTGGCCTCCATACTGCATCTCAATCCTGCAATTGAGTTCAAGCTGAAACCGTCGGACTTCCATGATATCGGCAAACTCTTTTTTGCATTTTGTCTGGTTTGGGGGGACTTTTTCTACGTCCAACTGGTGGTTATATGGTACGGCAATATTCCCGAAGAAACCGCCTACCTTATTGAACGAACCATGACGCCGCCCTGGAATTATCTGGCCTGGTTTGTCTTTATCATCTGTTTCATCCTTCCGTTCGTCATTCTGTTGAACAAGAAGGTTAAAACAAAGCCCCAGTTCATGAGTATCCTCTGTACGGTGGTTATTATGGGGATATGGCTGGAACACCTGTTGCTTGTGGGACCTGCATTGAATCACCATGCGTCCTCTCTTCCTTTAGGACTTACCGATGGTCTCATTTTTCTTGGTTTTCTGGGTCTCCTCTCATTGGCGGTGATGACCTTTCTGAATCTGTTTCCCGAACTTCTTCGGGGTGAAACCAGGGAGGTGAAGTGATGGAAATTCTGCTGACCTCCCTTGCACTGGCAACGGTCCTGGTTTTGGCCGTGTTGATCGGCACCCGGGGGCGACCCATGAAATTTATTGTTGCTGTCGGCAACGCCGTTACTCTTTTGGCAAAGAATATGGCTGCGGTGTTCTGGACCGGACTCATTATTTTCCTGGTGCTCGGCTTTTTGTATTTTTTTTATGCCTCGCCGGCGACAAGTATCGGCCCTGAGCAACCCATTCCTTTCAGTCACCGGGTCCATGCCGGTGTCAAGGCGATTCAGTGCCAATTCTGCCACCCGTATGTGGGCCGGTCGATCCATCCGGGGTTGCCGCCGGTTGAAAAATGCCTCTTTTGTCACAATTACATCATTGCCAATCATCCGTGGATTCAAAAGGAACACGAATATTTTAACACCCAAACCCCGACACCATGGAAAAAAGCCTTCTATCTTCCGGAACATGTTTTGTTCAACCACGAGCGGCACATTAAAAAAGACTTCAAATGCATAGAATGCCACGGACAGATCGAGAATATGGATCGGATTCCGGCAAAACGATTCCAAATGGGGTTTTGTATCGAATGCCATAAAAAGAACAATGCAAACTTGGGATGTTGGTTGGCGTGCCATAGCTAAGGAGAACCAATTGACCGGCAAATCACAACCGTTGACACAAAATTATTTGACCGCTAAAGGCTTTTGCCTCACCTCGGCGTTCTGGTTTGTTGTTGCCACCTCAATGGGGCTCCTTGGCGCTACCGAGCTCATTGCGCCCGATCTCACCGCAAATATCGGCTGGCTCGTATTCGGGAGGATTCGACCCATCCATGTGAATTTGGTGCTTTTCGGATTCGTCACTCCCGGTCTTCTTGCCGCGGCATTCTATTATGTACCCAGACTGCTTAGGACCGAGCTCTACAGCGAAAAACTCGGGGTCGTCACGGTCCTGGCGTGGAACGTTACCCTGGTCTTTGCTGTTGTGAGTCTGGCTTTAGGATATTCTCAAGGTCGGGAGTATGCCGAAATGATCTGGCCTGTTGACATATTGGTCGTTTTGGCGTTTGCGCTGGTGTTTGTTAATCTGATCATGACCGTTTCCCGGCGAAAGGAGCCGATGCTTTACGTTTCTGTCTGGTACGCATGTGCCGGTGTGGTGCTGACGACCGTTACGTTTGCCCTTGGAAATGTCATCTGGCGGCCCAACAGCGGTTCTTTGGTGGGTATCCCGGATGCAATTCTTCTCTGGTTTTACGGCCACAATGTTTTCGGCCTTCTTTTGACGCCCCTGTCCGCCGGCGTGGCCTATTATGTCATACCCAGGGCATGCCGGGCACCGCTTTACAGCCACACCCTCTCTTTGTTCGGTTTCTGGTCGCTGCTGGTGGTCTACACCCATATCGGAACCCACCACCTGCTTCAGGTACCGGTTCCTACCTGGCTGAAAGTTATTTCGATAGTGGACAGCGTGGCCATGGTCATACCGGTCATGGCATTTTTGATTAACATCTGGTATACGGCCAAGGGAAAGCTCGGGGAAATTCATGCCGATATCGGCGCCAAATTTGTCTTCACCGGCACCATCATGTATTTCTTTGTGAGCATTCAGGGCTCTATGATGGCCCTGCCGGATGTGCAGCGGGTCACGCATTTCAACAACTGGGTTGTGGCGCATGCCCATGTCGGTGTTTTGGGGTTTGCCGGAATGATCGCACTGGGCGGGCTTTACTACATTCTCCCCCGAATCACCGGTAAACCCCTGTACAGCAGATTTCTGGCTGATTTTCAATACTGGCTCATTCTCATCGGCGTCATCGGGTTTACCGTGGTGCTCACCATCGTGGGGCTGATTCAGGGAAACGCCTGGCTCAACGGAGAAACCGTCTACCGGGTTCTCCCGGAAATGCACGTCTATTATGTCACCCGGGCGTCTATAGGGCTGATCATTTTCAGTTCCGCGATTATCGGCCTGTACAACATTTTGAGATCGATATTTTTCAACCCCGGAGACATCTCATGAAGATGACCCCAAAAGCGGTTGTTATCGGCAGTCTTTTGATCCTGGGTGCCATTGTGTTTGTGGTGGTATTTCTGCCGTATGCCACGCGCATCCAAACGCCCTCGGACATCTTTCGTGATCGGACTGCTCACGAGGCTGACGGCAGGGCCATTTATATTGCCAACGGTTGTGTGTACTGCCACAGTCAATCCATCCGTTCCATTGACTGGGGTTTGGGGGCTGAGAGGATTGCCCAGGCAGGGGATTATATCCAGGACAAACCCATCCTGCTGGGCTCGGAACGGACCGGTCCTGATCTTTCCCAGGAAGGCGGGGAGCATCCGGACGACTGGCATGCGGCGCATTTTATCAATCCCCGGTACACCCGCCCCCTGTCCATTATGCCGGCATTTGCTTTTCTGGGAATGGACGATCTTAAAACATTGACCACTTATGCCCAGGGCCTGGGTTTGATGCACGCAGACAAACGAATGCAGAGACAAAGATTTTGGAAGGAAAGGGCGGTCAGAGCCTATGAAAGCGGCCCTGAAGCCAATGTGAAATGGCTTCACGAAAACGTACCCGAGGGCTGGCGAAACCTTCCCAATCCCTATCCGACAACCGAAGCCGGGCTGGCCAGGGGACATAAAATCTATCAGGACTTTTGCCTGGGATGTCACAGCCCTATTGGTGACGGTATGGGGCCGGCACAGCCGTATCTGAATCCGCCGCCCCTCAATTTTACGATATTAAAAGACAGGGGGATTTCCGGGGGAATCCTGTATTACCAGATTATGAACGGTATCACCGGAACCGCCATGCCTTATTTCAAGCGAGAACTGGAGTCGGAAAAGATTTGGGATGTAGGTAATTATGTTGCGGTGTATTTCATCAATCAGACCGATGCCGATACCGAACCCAAAGGGATCGATGCGGCGTATGAACCATAAAAAAAGTGCCTAAAGTTTGAAGTGCTAAAGTGAGCTAAAGTTGTTGAATGCACCTTCGGCGCAGCTTATTTTGAAAAGGTTAAAAGCGAATATGATGAATGCAGTGAATTGTTGGCAATATTTTCTCTATTGCCAGAATTATATAAAATTGCCAGAATGCCTTAACTTTAGTCACTTTAGTTCACTTTACACTTTGAATCTTATTATTTAGAACTTAATATGTACTTTCCCTATTTCATCACATACATGGCAATAGGCTTTGCCATCACCCTGGTGGCTTTTTTCTGGGCCCTTAAAAACGGCCAGTTTAAAGATCAAAAACGGGCCAGATTCTTGCCTTTGGAAGATGAGTTGGAACCAACTGTTGCAAAAGCTTCTACCTTTAAGCGGTATGAGGTCTATGCCCTTATATTTCTGGCCCTTGCAGGACTGGCGGCCAGTGGAGCAGTGCTCGTTTTTTCTATTTTGAACGCAAACATTTAAAAGGAAACGTCATGCGATATTTCAATCTTTTGAACTTTCAGCATATCATCCTTTATGTATTTCCAACCTTGATTTTTATTGTCATGTTCGGGTTGGCGCTGGCGTTTAGCCATCTGAAAAGCGATGATGCCAAAGAGCGAAAAAAGAAAATCATTTACCGATTCCCTGAAGGCATCGAGGACAGAGACGCGCCGTTTCCTCTGTTCATGACGTTGACCATTGCAGGGGCGGTGATCTGGGTGTTTTTCTATATTTTGGGAACCGGATGGTTAGGGGTAAAGATATAACATGTCACATTCAACAACAAAAGAGTCGACATGGATGACCTGGGTCGTTATTGTTTTACTTCTGGCATGGATCCTGGGTAAAGGGTTTTTTTCCTTTTTTGTGGTAGGGGACCTGGGGCAGCCCACATGGAACTACCGTCCCATAAAAGACGTTCCCGGAGAATCACCCTATGCGGTTTACCAGGTCCAGCCCTATCCTCAGCACGTGAAAGGAACCAAAGGGGAATAGATGAAGCGTATTCTTATCCTGGCGGTGTTCGTTGCCGTTGTGCTTACAGCGGCCTACACGGTGATCACCCTTTACGATACAAATCTTAAGGTGGGTCGCATGTGGGAGACTCCTGCCGTCCGGCCCCACGAACAAAAACTGCTGATCATGGAGCCTGGCGTGGTTCCTTTTGGCGGCGGCGAGGCGGAGTATCGAAATGCCAAAGGAGAAGATCTGATATCCCCTTTTAAAAGTGACGCCAAGGTTGTTGCATCCGGGAAATCGTTGTATTTTACCTATTGCGCTCAGTGCCACGGAAAATATCATGACGGTAACGGAACCGTGGGACAGAGTTTTCATCCTCTTCCCGGTGATCTTCAGAGCGCCAGAGTTCAATCCCTCCCCCAGGGCACCCTCTTTAAAGAGATCAGCTATGGCGTTCCCAATGGCCGGCAACCGGCACTGGCCACCACCATTGAGATGATGGACCGGTGGCGGATTATTGCCTACGTCAAATCGTTAGGGCTTCGCAAATGACATGAATCCTTCTGCTGCTTTCTGCGACCTTTGCGGCCTTTCCTTAAGACATGGCACGGTGAAATGGACGTCAGGCAACCGGAAATTTTCTTTCTGCTGCTTCGGCTGTCGCCAGGTTTATATTATGCTTATGGAGGCTGCTGATTCCCCGGACCCTGTGCAGTTTAAAGAAACGGAACTTTTCAAAAAATGCCGGGAAATGGGAATTATCCCTGATTCGGAATCGGATCTCAAAGAGCGCCTTTCCAAAGATGCTGCAAAGCCCCTTTTTTCTTCCCTTCAACCGGATGCCGAGCCGTCAAGCGAGTGGGATAACCAGGGTGTCGCTGAAAGACTCACCATTTATCTGAAGGTCAGTGATATGTGGTGTCCGGCCTGCGCCTGGGTGATCGAAGCAGCCCTCAAGAAACATTCCGGTGTGGTGCAGTCATCCTGTAGTTTTTCAACCGACCGGGTCAGTTGTGAATACAACCCGATTCAAACGTCCCCGGATGAGATCATTCGGGCCATCGGCCGGCTGGGATACCGGGCAACCATACCCGAAGAAGATGCCAACGCAATTGAAACCAAAAAAGACTTTGTCCGTTTCGCTGTTTCTGCCTTTCTCACCGCCAATGTCATGATGCTTTCCTTTGCCCTTTATTCCGGCTTTTTTACCGAGCTGACCAAGGACACCGTTTATAAAATCTCTGTGCCCATTTTTGTTCTGGCCGGCGTTGTTCTTTTCTACGGCGGTTTCAAGATCTATCGAAAGGCCTGGGCCGGCCTCAAATCCGCAGCTTTTGGCATGGAAACCCTGATCACGTTAGGGGCGTTCAGCGCTTTTTTTTACAGCACCTTTAACCTGTTTTCCGGAAGCATTCATCTCTATTTCGACACGTCCGCCATGCTGATTACCCTAACACTGCTCGGAAAGGCCATTGAAAGAAAAGCCAAAGACAGCGTTCAGGAAGACCTTGGCAATTTTTTTTCACTCCGACCCACCAAAGTCAAAATCATCAGCGATGAATTCCCCGGCGGTCGCTATGTTTCCGCAAAAGTTCTTCGAAAAGGAGATGTTTTCATGGCCCAGGAGGGCGAAATTATTCCTGCAGACGGTCGCGTACTGGAAGGTTCAGGATCAATGGATGAATCTTCGCTGACCGGTGAAGCCCTGCCCGTTCAACTCAAAGCCGGAGATCGCATCAAAAGCGGGACCCGGTTGATTCAGGGGATCTTGAAGGTCAAGGCCGAAGGTGTGGGGGATGAATCGACCCTGGGGCAGATGATTTCAATTATGGAACGCGCTCTGGGAAAGAAACTTCCCTTAGAGGGCAAGACCGATCGAATCCTCCGTTTATTTGTACCCCTGATTCTTTTGCTTTCGGCGGCATCCGGTTTGGTTTGCCTGGTTTCAGGACTTACATTGGGAAATGCCCTCATCAGATCCGTTACGGTCATGGTGATCGCATGTCCGTGTGCCCTGGGTATTGCCATCCCCATGGCAAGGGTTGCCGGAATTTCCCTGGCCGGAAACAAAGGAATCCTGGTTCGGGATTTCACGGCTTTTGAACAGGCCCAAACAATAAATGCCGTTGTCTTCGACAAAACCGGCACCCTGACCCAAGGGGACTGGGCATTACTTGACGTATGTGCCAAAGCGCCTTTTTTAAAAGATCAGGTTTTTTCCATGGCCGCTGCTCTGGAAGAACATTCGGACCACTATATTGCAGCGGAAATCTTAAGACATGCCGAAAGGGCTGCATTGCTCGAGACGTCACTTGAATTCGTCCGTAATCATCAAAACGGCGTATCCGGAAAGCTTAAAGAAAAAGAAATCAGAATCGGATCCAAAGATTTTGTTGAAAAGAACCTGACATCGCCCCTGCGTGTTTTGGAAGCCGGGCAAAAAGATGGGGCCTTGCAACCTAAAGTCTACATGAGTTATGGTAACCAATTGTGCGCGGTTTTTACGTTTGGAGATACGCTCAAAGACACGGCGGTCAACACCGTTGAAACATTACAGGACAAGGGCTACGACATTGCACTTGTTTCCGGAGATGGGAATCAAACCACCCGGGCCATCGGAGACGTGTTGGGCATACGAGATGCCCATGGAAGCCGGATGCCACTGGACAAGGCTGTTTTTGTCCAAAACCTTCAGGGAAACGGGAAAAAAGTGGCCATGGTGGGCGATGGTATCAATGATGCGCCGGCCCTTGTTCAGGCGGATCTGGCAATGGCTGTTTTTTCCGGAAGCCATCTGGGAAAAGAGGCGGCGGATATTACACTGATGCAGGGAAATCCCTACCAGATCCTCGAATTTTTCGATCTGGCAAAAATGGTGAACCAAAAGATCCATCAGAATTTCGTGTTTTCTTTTTTGTACAACATCATCAGCATCCCCATTGCCATGAGCGGGCTGTTGACGCCCCTGGTTGCCGTGTGTGCCATGCTCTTGAGCAGCTTGAGCGTCACCGGGAATACGTTGCTTTTGAAACGAAAGTACGCCTCAATTGAGCGTAAACAAAACCGAGAACGATCAAAATTGTGATCGAATTCCATGACTAAAGTTCAAATGACAAATCCCAAATTCCAAATCAAATCCAAAATCCCAATTCAAAAAATTAATCAAACAAAGAGGTCTTTGAATGGCTATTATTGGGGGTGCGATTGTAAATTGGTCATTTGACATTCATTTGAAATTCGAGGTTTGACATTTGGTATTATAACAATATTGCCGTGCATATCCGGCTACTGACAGGTGCTTCATGAAAACAGGCTCTTAAAGAGAGGTTATTGACTTGCTATTGTGTCTGTTTTTTTGTATGAAAGCTACCGTAGACATAAAGCTTTGATTTAGTTTTCTGACACCTGAAACCCGACCCCTTTCAATTGAATGTTTTCGCTCAATAAGGGTAAAATTAAGGTTTATCGATGACAAATTCCAACGATTCCAAACCGAAATCGCTGCTGTTGATGATTGCCGGCGCAAAAGGTGCCGTGGGCTCTACCGTGGCAGCCGCCGTTGCCGCCATGCAAAAGAATCCCGATGTCATTCTGCCCAGCCTGATCACCCGAAATAGTTTTGTCTACCTGGGTCCGCCCGAAAGTATTTTCATGGCAGGCTGGGACGCTCAATCAACGAAACTTGTCGATTGCATCAAAAATCAAGGGGTTCTGACGGATAACTTGTGGAAACCGCTTCAGAAAGATCTCGAAAAAACACCCATTCTCCCATCACCGCCGCAGGATTTGGATCTGAAAGGTCAGGTGGCGCATCTCACGAAGGACATCCAAGATTTCAAAAAACAGCATTCCAATGCCCTGCCGGTGATGATCAACCTGTTGCCGGCGTGCACTCGCTGCAACCTTGATACGGTTAAACACGTGGACGACCTCTATGCTGAGGTGAACCCTGGGAATTTTCCGGATCTGGCCTATGTGTTGGCAGCCATTTTCTCTGAAATTCCGGTGGTGAACTTTTCACCCAATCGTCTGGAGATTCCTGTTGTTGTTCAAACG
>CAXMTB010000127.1:0-9188 GCA_964195835.1 uncultured Nitrospinaceae bacterium
TGCACCCGGTGTTCTTTGGCAGACGGCTGGGGCGGTGCAATGATGGCCACCGATCTTCAGGATGTGATGTTCGGAGCTCCCTCTCCTTTGCAGTCTGAAGCTAACCTGGGTATTATGAAGGAAGACCATGTCAATATTATTATTCACGGTCATGAACCGATTCTGTCCGAGATGATTGTGGCCGCTGCCCAATCCAAGGAGATGGTCGATTATGCCCACTCAAAAGGGGCCAAAGGAATCCAATTGGGCGGTATCTGTTGTACGGGAAATGAAATTCTGCAGCGCCACGGAGTTCCGCCTGCAGGGAACTTTCTCCAGCAGGAGTTGGCCATTATCACCGGCGCCTGTGACGCCATGGTAGTTGACGTGCAGTGTGTCTTCCAGAACCTTGCCAATGTGGCCAAGTGTTTTCATACCAAACTGATTACCACCCATCCCATTGCCAGGATGGAGCAGGACAACGTGATTCATATCGAGTTTGACGAGCATCATGCCATGGAAGATGCCAAGCGGATCGTTACCATGGCCATCGACAACTTCCAGAATCGTGGCGCCGATATTATGATCCCGAAGCATAAGGCCGTGCAGATCGCCGGTTTCGGCGTGGAGTCCATCGAGTACCACCTGGGCGGGACGTTCCGTGGATCATACTATACTTTAAATGACAATATCATCAACGGCCGTATTCGCGGTATAGCCGGAGTGGTGGGCTGCAACAACGCCCGAACAAAGCACAATGAGGAACATGTCACAATTGTCAAGGAGCTGATCAAGAATGACGTGCTGGTACTGACCACCGGATGCAGCGGCATAACTCTGGCGATGCACGGACTGCTGACGCCGGAAACGGCCCAGGTTTTCTGTGGACCGGGTCTGGCCGAAGTGTGTGAGACTGTTGGTATTCCTCCGGTGCTTCACCTGGGGTCCTGCGTGGATAACACCCGCATCCTGTTGGCGGCAACCGAGGTTGTAAAAGCCGGGGGGCTGGGTAACGATATCCAGGATCTACCTGCAGCCGGTAGTGCGCCGGAATGGATGAGTGAAAAGGCCATTGCCATTGGACAGTATTTTGTTGCATCCGGCGTGTACACGGTTTTTGGGTATCATATGCCTTTGGACGGCGCGCCTGAATTCAGGGATTATCTGTACAAAGAACTCGAAAGTATCTACGGCGGCATGTGGGACTGTGAACCGGACCCGATCAAACATGCCCATAAGATGATCGCCCATATCGACAAGAAACGAAAGGCTCTGGGCATCGACAAGGCCAGGGACAGAATCCTCATGGATATGGCTGATCGTCAGGCTCTTGATGCATAAAAAATATGGAGGCTAAATATCAGCAAGCTTAACAACTAATGTGTGACCGCAAGGCATAAACACTAAGAAAAGTTATAAAAAGGGGGTCTCTAATAGAGATCCCCTTTTAAGTTTATACTAAAGTTTCATGCCCTTAACTGCTAACATCAGATAAAAACACCGTATTCAGATCGGCATGGATGCTGATTGAAAAATATTTTTCGGGATAAGGTCAATCAGAATTGGAAGATGATCGGAATTCAGGTCCAGTAGATTCAGTCTGCTTAATAATTTTTCCGTATTGATTTGCTCCAATTCATGGTGTGCTTGAAATTTTGACATCAATAGATCAGCAAGATACACCAGCGTTACAAGGTCTTCGTCTTCAGTCGCAGTTTCGGGATAATGATGGTTTGCAATCACATTGATCAAGTTGTCCGGCAGGGCCCATGTCTTGCCCAACTGCCGTCCTGCTTCAGTGTGATCTATACCGAACTTCAATTTTTCCGCCTTGCACAATTCAGCATCCTTTTCCTGAGTATATCTATAGAAAAAAGGGGAGTTTGCCGCCATAACCTGATCCAGCGGAATTTTTCCTATATCATGCAAAAGGCCGGCTGTATAAGCAATGTCGGGTGCTGCCTTCTTAGTAAAAACGGCAAGTTCTTGAGCAATCAGGGCAGTCCCAATAGCATGCTGGAAGATTCCCCCCTTGCACAGGGAATAACCTTGAGATGATTGGGGGAAAAGCGATTTGACAGATGCCGTAACGACGAGTTTTAAAAGGCGCTTTTCACCTAGCAATATCAGTGCTCGATCAATGGAATCGACAACAGTTCTTAGTCCCATGATAGCGGAGTTGCAAAGATTTAAAACCCTTCCGCTGATCACCTGGTCCTGGCGGATTTCACTCCCAACTTCTTTCATTGTATAATCATCTTGGTGTATCATACGGATGACCTTGAGTGCCACCTGAGGTATTGGTTTAACTCTCTGAATCGCTTCATCAATGTTAAAAACAACATCGGTTTGAAAAGGACTCATTGACGGCCTTTCAGTTTGCCATGAAGGTTCAATGGTCGTGTTCCAGTGATAAAGATCGAGGGTCATTTTGCGCCCAGAATATCCGCCGGTTTCACTTTCATTTATTGGAATCCCCTGATCTTCAAGATACGTTTGAACCACTTCGGCTGTTTGTCCTCCAATATCTAAAGACAGGTCGTGCTCTGATACGGGCCCGATCAGAGCACCTCCGGCCACGCATGCTTCCAGCCTCTCTTTCGAAGCACCCGCATCAATTAACTTCTTCAAAAAATTCGGCATACCGGTGGTCGCATAACTTTCAGGTTGAAAAGACATATCTATCCCTGTAGCCTCGGCCAAAAGAAGGTGAAGTAATCCTCCCACATTTGCCTGGCGATCAACCAGAGTGACTCCTACACAGCTCCCCAGATATGCTTCAAGGCTTTCTTTTTTATTTTTACTAATAACAGATGTACCTGATGCCACAATTTCTTTTTTCATTTCTCATTAATCTCCAACGCCACTAGATTAACTGCAGATTCTTTGAGATATTGAAAAACATCCGAGCCTTCTGCCGAGGCCTTCTTTTTTCCTGCTGCAACGTGCTGGGCAAATTCTATCCTTTCTCTATCAAAACTGCCGATCTGCTGATCGATCAATTTTAGAGTGTTGTGAATCATACTGTAAAGCACCATGGGGCCGAACATTTCTTCCCCGTTTTCTTTTTTGACCCATGCTCCGGTAATCTTGTGGTGGCCAACTCTAAAGGCTTTGGGTGCGCTTCTGTAATGTAAAATTTCTGCAAAAAGATCAAGGCATTCAACGACGCCGTCCGAGTATCCATTTTCCAAAGACGCCAAGCCGTCTTTGGCTATTTCATCGAGATCGGATGCGTTAAAGGATAGGTTCAGTTTTGCGATGCATTCCTGTTGAATGGTCTTAACGGAGTCTTCCTTTTTACTCATGACCACGTCGGTATCTTTTAATATTTTGACCACATTGAAAGGATTCATCATTTCTTTGACGGTGGGACTTTTGCGCATGGCAACGTCGTAGACAGACGTATTGTAAATGGCCAGATCATTGTCGAGCACCAGAATCCGGGTCTTTTCGGCATCGATATTCTCGATATAAAGATCGAGATCCCGCTTTCTTTTGTAAGTATAGTCTGCCATTTCAAGAAGCTCGCGCATGATTTTCTTGTCTATCTTGCGACCACTGTCTACAGGACCGATGGAAGCAATGACCTGTCGACCCATTTTGTCTAGTTTGATTTTTTTTAAAAGAGTTTCTTTAAAAGACACGATGCTCCTCATACAAAGTGCAGAATAAAGCATGCGTAATGACGAAGCCACTCCGACAATATCGTTACACGAGAAAGCATATCCCGTGAATACGTACAGAATCTCTTTCGGCTCGGTGCTTCAAAGTCTTTTTCGCAATAATTGGGTGCGAAACTTGAATTTTAATTTATCATACCCTAACAGCACATGTAAACGAAAGTTTTTAAATATTTTTCAACGGTTTCTTGACGTTATAATGATATTCATGTATACAGAAGTTTTTTCCAAATTAACACAGTCTCAGTAAATGGGGATGTGTCAATTCCGCAAGTCCTTATAAAAGCGTTTCCGTTCTGTTCAGACGTATGATTGTACGCAGTTTATTGGGATGCCAAAATACTGATATAATAGGAGATTAATCATTTTGTTTAAACTGGGAATACTAAACGGTAATCACTCATTTGAAACACAGAGGTGGGATATGGAAGATAAGGTTAAACTTATATTTGAAGGCAAAACATATGAACTTCCAATTGTTACCGGAAGTGAAGGCGAAAAGGGCCTCGACATTTCAAAGCTTCGCCAAATGACCGGGCTCATTACGCTGGATCCGGGATATGCCAACACCGGCAGTTGCACCAGCTCCATTACGTTCATGGATGGTGAAAAAGGAATTTTACGGTATCGAGGTATCCCGGTCGAACAGCTGGCTGAACATTCGAGTTTTATCGAAACCGTCTATCTCTTAATTAACGGCGTGTTGCCTGCCAAAGAGGAACTCAACAACATGTCGGTTCTGTTTAATGACAATTCACTTGTGCATGAGGACATGCAGGGTTTTTATCAGAACTTTCCCAGGGCTTCTCATCCCATGGGAATACTCTCATCTATGGTGAATGCTTTAAGGAGTTTTTATCCCGAGCTTGAGACCATTGAAGAGGAGATCAATATCACCGTTACTCGCCTATTATCAAAAGTTCGGACTATGGCAGCCATGTCTTATAAGATATCGAGAGGTCACAAGGTTGTTTATCCACGACCTGATCTAAAATACAGTGCAAATTTTCTGAACATGATGTTTGATACACCGGTTAAGCCGTATCCCATTGATGAAGACCTTGTAAAGGCACTGGATGTTTTCTGGATTCTTCACGCCGACCATGAGCAGAACTGCTCTACTTCAGCGGTAAGGCTGGTGGGGAGTGGGAGAGTTAATTTATATGCGGCGATTTCCGCCGGTATCGCGGCGCTATGGGGTCCCCTTCATGGAGGAGCCAATCAGGCGGTCATTGAAATGCTTACCGATATTCAAAAAGACGGTGGGAACTGTCGCCGGGCTATTGAACGCGCCAAAGATAAAAACGATTCGTTTCGACTCATGGGTTTTGGACATCGTGTTTACAAGGCGTATGATCCGCGGGCCAAAATCATGAAAAAGATGTGTGATAAGGTTCTTGCCAAACTCAACATTGAAGATCCGTTACTCGATATTGCCAAGGAACTTGAGGAAGCGGCATTAAAAGATGATTATTTCATTGAATACAACCTGTATCCAAACATCGATTTTTACAGCGGCATAGTCCTGCGAGCCATGGGCATTCCTACCAAAATGTTTACGGTCATGTTCGCCATCGGCCGGTTGCCGGGCTGGATTGCTCAATGGAGAGAGAGTGTCGATGATCCTAAATGGAAGCTTGGACGACCTCGCCAGATTTACATCGGACCCACCAAAACCGATTATATTCCGATCGACCAGCGATAGTCCGATATCGATGAACGCCACGGATAAGAAGCTTAGACATTTACTGCAACAACTCACCCTGGGTCATGCGGTGAAGCCGGCGAACTTACTCGAGGAAAGAAAAGCTTTTCTGCACCCTCGTTTTTCTCACGAGAAAAAATCTCCTGCGTTTAAATATAAAAACGCACATTCAAATTGGACTGACTTTAAGCCGATTTTGCCTCTTGAATCCATGGATGCTCCGGATGAAGTCGTCGAAATCTACCGGGAAAAACAGCTTGAGCTGGACAGGACTAAAAATATGTTTGCTGCGGTTGGCAGCGAAAAATTTACACAGTTTGCCATTGAACTCTTCGGTGCCCCGACCGCTGAAGACGCCCGGCAGGCTCGCCGGGTTCTGGAAAAATTTTCGAACGTTATACCACCTGAACGAAACTGCTCAGCAGAAGACTTTTCAAAGTTACTCGAGGCTCGCTTAGAAAAATTCGGTATTTCCATGGATATCAAGCTGGTTTCTTCCATGGCCACAAAAATTTCGGTAGACAGCGTTTCCCACTTAATTCATCTTAATCGAAATGCCCTATTTGCATCCCAGGAAGTAAAACGCCTTCTGGTGCATGAGATCGATGTTCATGCCGTTCGCATTCACAATGGCTCTTGCTTACCGTGGGGTATTTTTTCCATGGGCACGGCAGGATACAGGGAGGCCGAAGAAGGCCTTGCGGTTCACTTTGAACGCCGGTCTGATCACCTTTATCCGTTCCAGGAGAAAATCTACGCAGGGCGCTGCCTGGCGGTTTATCTGTCCCTTACAGCCGGTTTTGCAGAAGTTTTCGAAGAACTATTGGTGTATTTCGATGAACAGACGGCATATACGATTGTGGAGCGGGTAAAGCGAGGACTGGCCGACACTTCCCGTTCAGGCGCGCTGACAAAAGAATTTCATTACTTCACCGGACCCAATAGGGTCCGGTCGTACCTTCACGGCAAGGGCAGTCTTAAAATGCTGATGGGCGGTAAAATAGCTTTCAAACATGCCAAATTAATAGACAGGTTTGTGCAAAACGGTCTTGTGGATACCTCGAATTGGATTTTTCCGGTGGAAATGAACGATGATAAAGAATCTGTCCCGGCTTAAGGATACACTGAGCAAGTGCCGGGGAACCTGGGCTTGGGTGGGGCAGAGAGGCATCGATGCGTTTACGGTGCTTGACTTTGTTCCCGTAGATGCGGGATTCTGTTGTGACTTTGGTGAGGTGTATCCCGGGATTTTTGGGGGAGAGTCCCTATTTTCTGTAGAAAAAGATCGCGGGAAGCGGGAAAACTGGGGAAATAAAGATCTTGAAATGCTGTGGGAAGCGCCGACACGCAAACGGATTGAAACATACATTGGCGGCGTGAGGGGGCCTATCAACACGGTCTGCTATCGTTCGCTCGAGGTTTTAGAAAAAGACAGACGCTTTCGTGTTTTGGCACCCCCTTTGATGCTTAAGGACCTGTTTGACGACAAGTTGCGGCAACTGGAACTGTTCTCCATGCTGGGTGTAAAGACGCCGACAACTTTTGTATGTCCACTGAATGAAACAACCTTTGCAAAGGCCAGCGATATTTTGGATGGCCCGTTCGTAGTACAGCCCCCGGTGGGATCTTCCGGGGAAAACACTTACTTTGTGAACAATGAAACCGATTTCGACAGGGTCAAAGATGTGCTTGATCCCGAACAACGCGTGAAACTATCCAAATATTTGCCGGTGCCGTCTTTAAACGGACATTGCGTCGTTCTGAAAACACGTGAAGGATTGCGGTCAATTGCTGCCTGTCCGTCGGTTCAAATTGTAGGTGCCCATGGATGCACAAGCCGAGCTGAAGTTTACTGTGGAAATGATTTTTCTGCTGCCGGCAGGGTGCCGAAATCCATAAGAGAAGAGATCTGTAAAATTATGGAGAAAATCGGCCTTTTCATGGGCGCCAAAGGCTTTTTAGGTCTCTTTGGTATGGATTTCCTCCTAAACGGCGACGAGGCACTGGCCCTGGAGATAAACCCGAGGTTTCAGGGATCAACCATGCTTTTGTCATTGCTGCAAGTGGACAGGGGTGAAGTTCCTTTGGTAGCGCTGCACGTGATGCAGTTCATGGGCCTTATAGAAGAATTTACCCAAGATTTTTTAGAACAGTCCAAAAGGATGTACCGGACGCCTTATAAAGGCGCTCACTTAATTGTCCACAGCTTGAAAGATGAACCTTACGGCATCGAGCACGATATGAAAGCAGGCATTTATACCCTTGTGAATAACGCCATCGAGCGGGTTCGAAATGGAACGACCTACCGTGATATCAAAAGTCCCGATGAATGGTGTATCTTGGGCAATCTTCCTGAAATAGCGACTAAAATTTGCAAGGAAGCCCGCTTTGCCATGATACAAACAAGTGAGAATGTTTTGGATGGCAGCTTACAACAACTCGAGTCTTATGCTGCGACTTTTGTAAATGAATTACAGGGCCGCTGCAGAATGCTCCCCTTTAATGGAGGTAGTGAATGGAACATTTTCTACCGGAAACTTACGATATAAAACAGCGTTTTGTCGAGCTGTATTCCCTTGGCCACAAGGGACCTATCACTGAGGCGCCGTTTTATCTTCACGCCCTTGGCTTCGACAGCGAACCTGGCAAACTTGGAGTAGAACTCATCTCTTCCTTCGACAAATTGGCGCAAGAAGACGAAGAACTTTCCAAATACGCCTTGGATCTTCCGATTGCCACGCATTTTCCAGACACCATCGTCTTGATTGATGCCTCCAACGACCGGCTTCCAACCGGCCCTGAATCCTTCCGGGTATTGCAGGATGAAATCAAACGATTGGGTATTAAGGCGCATTGCCTGCTCGTGAATACCAAAGAAGAACTGATGGGGGCTGTCAATAAAAACCCAAAATCTACGTTGGTTATTAGTGAGTGTGTTGATTCCAGCGCATACAATATTGAAGTTCTGGAAATTCTCGAGGGTATGGGCGTTGTCGTGCTGCCCGGGAGGATCACGGCACCCGGGTCTATATTTTCAAACAAGGGGAAAACTTACCAAATGCTGCAAGATGCCGGCAAGGAAGAATTGCTGGCACGGTATGTCACTGTCCCTGCATCACAAATGAACACGTCACAAGTGGTTTCAACGATTTTGGACAATGTCGACAAACTTTCTCGAGATTGGAATACGGACCGCTTCTTTGTGAAACCGGTCACAGGTGGCAGCGGAGTCGGGGGGTTCCGGATTTCGCGAACAAGCAGCGGATATTTCGTTCCCGACCTTTCCAAGGTCACCGGAGATGCTTTAGAAATACTTCCCATACGCATGGATGTGGATCCTCAGGACGATCATCGACTTGAAGAGCTTTTGTGGATTTTCTCCTTATTTTCATCCGACCCTTACTACAGCAAACAATACATGTGGGTGAATTTAGAAACGCTAAGAAATCGTTATGAAACCAGCGATGACCGGGAAGCACTCAGACAACATCTTTTAAAAACAGCGGCCATCCAAACAGTCAAGGCTGAGGAGAGAAGCCTTGACCGTGACAGCATGCACGCAAAACTTGAAGAGGCGATCAGGCGATATGAACAACATTTCTAACAAGCATACCGGAGTGCTCGAATCGGTGCGGCTCACGCCTATCAAAGAAACCATGGTTAATACGGTCGGCGGGCGCACGGCTTTCCTGGATCTTCTCAAAAGAGGCGGCCTTGCCGCTTCGGCGCTGGTCGCTACCCAAGAGCCTGAATTGCGCTGCCGCATCACCGTTCGCTGTCAATTGGACATCGCACCTATTGATGGAAAAATAGGAGAAGGC
>CAXMTB010000128.1:0-9105 GCA_964195835.1 uncultured Nitrospinaceae bacterium
GGTTACCCCTATGACTGCATGCCCTGTCCTCAGACCCCGGTGGTGTCCTGATCGCTCGCCATAACGCAATCAGAACTGCTGTCTTCCGTTAACACAAAAACGTCGACTTTCACTCCCGGTCTCCCGGAAAATGTCCAATGACCACAATGAGCAAGATTTCGGGGCTCCATACACAGCCTGCAGCCTTGATCCATCCGGCTTCGGACTCCCGTTACCGGGTTTGCCCGCGGATTTCACTACTGACCTGTTGGCTAAACTTTAATCAGGTGGGACTTTTCCAATTTAATATCGGAAGCACCCACTGGGTAACAATATCGAGTTTCATCCCAGAATGGGAATCCCAACGATCTGGATTTATCTTGGCGCGATGTGTTTTCTTGCCAGTATCTACACCATTCACAACAACAATTTATATACAGATATCATATTTTTCTGGTGTCAGATCATGGGGTATTATATTTATATATTTCTCATCTGGCTAAAGCGTTCATAAGGCACTCCAAATGTTTCTGCCACTTTGTAACTTTCTCGTTTTCATCTATCTTGCCCAAGAAGTCCAGCCTTTCGTCTATTTCCATATCTCGCATCTCGGGAAAGGTGCATTCCTTTCGTTTACCCTTGTAGGGGCAGTCTTTAAACACGTTTAACAGCTTGTCATCAAGATCTTTAATGGCCATCAGAAACAAACTCGTCTCTGTATCTTACAATCCCAGGAACTCCCTCCATCAATGAATCATCAAGAATCATCGCCATAAATGCTTCATCTGGAACCTCTCCCCATTGACTTTTCAATCCATATTTTGATGCTCGTTGAAACCCAAATCGTGGATAATACTTTTCATGGCCAAGCACAATTACAAACGGACATGTTGTGTTCTTAATAATTCGAAGTCCTTCTTTTACAAGTTTAGAGCCAATCCCTTGATTTTGCAACTCAGGTAATACGGCCATTGGAGCAAGGCCCATTCCTTCAATAACACCTTCCTTTGTTTCTATCGTCACGGGACTGAACATTATATGCCCAACGATTTTATTATTTGAAATTGCGACAAGTGATAATATCCCATTACATGATTTACGCAACTTATCGACGATACGACCCTCTTCAGGTTGACCAAACGCTTTATAGTTTAACAAACGTATTTCATCTATATCTTTTGGTTGCTCAAAACGTATTGCGACCACTTATTCATTCCTTTCCGGGATGTGTTAAAGAGCACTTAAAAGCTTGTTGAATTTCACACCGATTCCCCCTGAATCGACTCTTACAACTTTTCCTAAAACCTTGATAGGATCACCTGAGTCCGGGTGAGAAAAAGTCATTGTTATTTTTTGACCAAGCTCTGATATAAAGTTTGTTTCAATATATAGACCACCAGCACTTACATTTTGAACGAAATCTTCAAAAATACGCCTTTGATCTGATGAATAGGTTATGTCCATGAGAGTCGATCTCCGAGGATATTTTCTCTTTTCATTTTTGGATTTCTGCCATCCCTCCAAATCTTTCAAGAGTTGTCGCATCTCCGTGTCTGACATACCATCGATTATTTCAAATATGAAGGCACGGACTTCATTTCTACCGAGTTCATTATCATTATTTTTCATGTTGACCCCACTTTGATTTTAGCCTTAAATAATTTTTTGTAAGCTCAGGATCTCCCCATATATTCAATTTCTCTTTCCGGGCCTGTTTTTCAGCAGCACGAAATTCAGAATCATATTTTTCTGGTGTCAGGTCAAGCAAATCCTGTTTTTGACAATTGTCAAATCATCTTCGTCCATCAATAATTTAATGAGATTTGGCTGAACCTGCGTTCACAGCTATTAATTTCTATCCCTTGAATGTTGATGTCAATCAACCGCCTGCCGGCAGCCGAACTTCAAATACGGCACCGGGTTCATTGCTCTTTTGATGTTTTAACGTACCCCCATGTTTTACGACAATCTCATGGCAGATGTATAGCCCGAGTCCGGTGCCCTTGCCCACCGCTTTGGTGGTAAAAAAGGGTTTGAAAATATCCTCCCGGATATTCTCTGGAATGCCGGGTCCGGTATCTTTGCACAAAAAAACCACCTGCCTTGTATTCACATCAAAATGAGTAGAAAGAAAGATTGTCCCATTCATGTTCATAACCGCCTGAATCGAATTTTGAATAATATTCAGGGCCACTTGACCTAAATTTGCAAAATTTCCTTTGATCTCCGGCAGATCCCGGGCATACGTTTCAACGATGTTCAGTTCGCAATGTTTGTATTGATTGTACAGTATTCTTAATGCATCTTTTACAACCAAATTGATGTCCACCGCTTCTGAATAGGTTTGGGTTTGCCTGGAAAGCCCCAGAAGACTTGAAACAATCGATCTTGCCCTGTCAAGTTCCTTGTCTGCAAATTTAAGATCATCGATCATGTCTGCATCTAAGGAATTTTCTGAATCCATCTGCTCGATGTCTTCAATGGTAGCCTGGACCAGGCTGGTAACCGTTGTCAACGGATTGTTCAGTTCATGAGCAACGCCGGCAACCAGCTGGCCGATGGCAGCCAGGCTTTCCGAACGGATGAGCTGCTCTTGGGTCCGCTCCTTTTCAGACAGGGCTTCTTTCAGAGCCCGGGTCCTTTCTTCAACTTTTTTTTCAAGGTCCTTATTCAGATTTTCGATAATTTTATAGGAACGTGCGTTTTCAAGGGCAAGCGCGCTCTGACTTGAAAGTGTTTCAAGAAGATCCATATCTTCTTGTGTAAACAGATTGCCTGACCGTTTTTCACCCAGAACAATGAATCCATATAACTGCTCTTTAAATAACAATGGAAGCGCTATTTCAGCGTTTAAAATCTCTAGATCCGAAAGCACATCTTTTTTATCAGCCGTTGGAACCAGCTTTGCAATCTTTCTTTTTATAATAGGTTGGTGATGTGTTTTCATAAATTCGACCAGGGCGGATTCTTTACGCCATTTAACCGGCTGGTCAAAATTCACCTGTTTCGCGTGTGCTGAAAAATTGACAAAATGATGCGTTGATGGTTCCGATAAAAAAACAGAACAATACTCCACAAGCATCTTGTCAACCACCGTATCTGTCAAAAGTTTTGCAATGGCATCATAATCGAGTACGGAAACGATCATCCGACTCACATGTTTGATGGTTTTCTGGTAATCATATTTACCTTTGTAAAAAATGCGATCCACAAGGCGCTGTACGCTTGACTTTAGCGGCCCGAATACTATAGCAATCAGAACAAAAAAGAATACGGGGAAATAAATAGAATCTGAAAAACGAACATCTTTAAAAATAGCGTTGGCCATAATGATGAGCAACGCATATAAACAGGTTAAAAATGCGGTCAGAAGGGAATAGATGAGGCTCTTTTTAATAAATATCCCCATATCCATCAAGTCGTGTTTGAAAAGACCGACGGCAAAGAGTGTGAGCGGAATAAAGCTCAAATTTCCGGGAGGATATACGGAATATCCGTTGATCGTAAAAACATTCAGTCCGTTCATCAAACCCATGATTCCAAATCCGGCAAAAAGATATTTGAGCCTGTTTTTATGGGAACTGCTCGTTTCAAAACGTATTGCCTGATAGATTTGTATCAAAACATAGAAGGTCACCAGCAGGCTGGCCAGACCGAAAAAAGGATAAAGGATACCGCCCCTGGCAAAATATCCGAAATAATGCTTCTGCATGGACGCGATATAAAAAGGTGTGGGTGTAAAGCACATGAGAATGAACGTATAGACATATGCGGCTTTGATTAGCCATTTCCGTCCGGAGATATTGAGATAGGCATGAAAAAAATGAATATACACCGGGAAAAGATACACAATAAAAAAATGGTCCGTTCGGCTGATGCGAAGCGCCATTTCTTCGGATTGAGTGTTGAAGGCAAAAAGAATGTCAAGGTAAAGAAAAGATCCGAGGATGCAGATGGTCAAAAAAAGGAGGTTGGTTTGGGTCCTGGGACCTTTGAAAATCGCCAAAGCAGCAAGTGCGAGAAAGCAGATGAGCGTCAAGAGTGGGGGAATGCTGTAAAATGTCATTATCCATTCCCCAGCATCTCGCGGGCATGGTTAAGCGTCGCTTGAGTAATTTTTTCACCCCCCAGCATCCGGGCAATTTCATTAATGCGTTCTGGCATACTTAAGCAATTGATAGAGGTTTTTGTTCTGCCCTCTGAAACATGCTTGGAAATGCTGAAATGATGATCGCCGAATTTTGCAATCTGAGGCAAATGGGTAATGCAGATAATCTGGTGATGTTTAGCAAGAGCGGCAAGTTTTTTGCCCACAACCTCCGCCACACTCCCGCCGATACCGGCGTCAACCTCATCAAATACAATGGTCTCCACCGCTTCTGTTTGGGCAAGTATTGCCTTTAACGCCAGTACGATCCGTGAAAGTTCACCACCTGAAACAATGCCGGACAGCGGTTTAAGAGATTCTCCTACATTCGGTGCAATCAAAAAGACTGCTTGGTCGATTCCGGTTTCATGAGCAACTTTTTTTTCTACGGTAAGGCATGGATCGTTGCTGCTGTCCGCCAGGGTTGTTCGAAAGGAAACCTGGAATTGGGTCTGGGGCATCTTTAAGGAAGCCAGTTCTTTTTCCACCTTTTTGGCCAGTATTTCTGCTGCTTTTTTTCTTTTCCTGGAAAGTTTCGTCGTCAGTTCGACCAGTTTGTTATGCAGGCTGGAAAGTCTTTTTTCAGCACCGGCGATATCCTCTGCTAAACTTTCCAGGTTCAACAGTTCCTGTCCAATGGATTCCAAGCGCAAAAATACGGCATCCAGCGAGCCGCCGTATTTACGAATTAGTTTGTTAATAACATCCAGGCGATCTTCAACAACCCCAAGACGGCTGTCATCCATCTCTATTTTTCTCAGATAGGTTCTCAGTTCCTCAGCGATATCTTCTACGTTAAAAGCGATTTCGGCCATCCGCTTTGCCGATGAAACAAGCAAAGGGTCTATTAACGACGCTTTTTCAAGACTCTTTTTTACCAGCGAAAGATGTTCGACAACAGACCCTTGTGAATCATACAGCACTTCAATGCTGTCCCGAGCGGTTTGAAAAAGCGCTTCACTGTTTTTCAGTCGTATCCGTTCCTGTTCTAATGCAGCATCTTCTCCGGGGGTTAACCCCGTCTCCCGGATCTCTTTTTTCTGGAATTCAAGCAGCTGAATATGTTCCGCCTGTCGATATTTTTTGGCTTTCAGATCATTTAAGTCTCGAATCAATGGGACGATCTCATGAAAACACCGGTAGACCGAATTGCGCTCAGGAGTCAGTCCCCCAAATTGATCGATGATGGCAAGTTGTTGCTCCTCTTTCAACAGTCCCTGATGAACGTGCTGTCCGGAAATACTGGCCAAATTCTCGGTGATAAGATTCAGCAGCCCAATAGTGGCAAGACGCCCATTGATATAAATCCGGTGTCGGTCTTTTCGGGAAATAATCCTTCTGATCAACAACCCTTCTGCCGGATCATACCCATTTTCTTTCATGATTTGGACGATTCCAGGCTGGTCTTTGATGTGAAATAATGCTTCCAGCTCAGCGGTCTCTTGTCCGGCACGGATGAGCTTTGCCGTGGCCCGGCTGCCCAGCAGAAGATTGACGGCATTGATGATGATGGATTTGCCGGCGCCGGTCTCTCCGCTCAAAATGGTCAAACCGCCTGAAAAGGATATCCGAAGGTCGTCGATGATGGCAAAGTTACTAATGGAAAGCTCTTGAAGCATAAAGGCAAACATCCAATTGTCTTGACATGGAATGAAAGATATACCCCTATTGAGAAGAAGTATTCAATGAACATCATTTGTTATTTGAACCTAAGCTGAGCGTTTCAAATTTTAAAAGGGGATAAAATATCGTTGATTTTTAAATGATTATCTTGATTTTTATTTTTAAAATTTGAAACCCTTCGGGATTGCCGATCTTTATCCGCCCCTGGAGGATTACCGCATCTACTGTGTCAGATGACGTCCCGCATAGTTGACTATAGCGGAACGACATCTTCCTTGTATCTGCGGCAACCTCGACAATCGCTCAACTTAGGTTAAAGGAAAACTTGTTATGGTTTTATTGCACAACACGCGTTGTTTGTAAACCATAACGTTGTATAAAAAACATGACGGAGGGTGTATAATCATAAGTTATTTTTACTTAAAACAATACATTGGCGTCCTGATCAGGATTTGACCACTGGAAAATTCAAGGATGTTGGCCATTTTTCGCCATGTTTTTTACCCTTCGGGAAAGCCGGAGGACTCCAGATCCTTTGTTGTCAAGGGTTCGCAGTAGAAGTATACGACTTCACCCTTGACGCCTCGGCTCAGAAGCCCTCCGACTTTTGCAACGATAGGGTAAAGATGCTTTTTTTCCCGGGACGTCTTCATCGCTAAATTTCTTGACACTTCTGACAGACAAGACTATTTTTTGGAACATATCAAATAGTTTTGCCAGAACTTAACTCAAAAGGATTTTTATTATGTCTGAAAAAGGTATTGTGTTCTTTCCGGAAAGCCATCTCGAAGCCACCCCCAAAGATTACCGCCTGGATGACTATGAAGATGTGTTTTTTTCAGCCAAAGACGGTACTCGGCTGCACGGCTGGTTTGTCAACGGACCGGATGAACGGGCGGTATTGCTCTGGTTCCACGGCAATGCCGGCAATATCAGCCATCGCCTTCACAATCTTAAAAAATTGCACGACGCCCTTCAGATTCCCATCTTCATATTTGATTACCGTGAATACGGTATGAGCGAAGGGGAAATCTCAAAAGCCGGTACTTTCTCGGACGCCCATGGTGCTTTCCGGTATCTCATTGATGAAAAGGGGTTCAAAACATCTTCCGTGTTATTGTTCGGACGGTCTTTGGGAACTGCGCTGGCCGTTGATATTGCCAGCAAAGAACAATGTCTGGGAGTCATTTTGGAAGCGGCATTTACGTCCACGGATGACATGATGCAGCGCTATTTTCCTTTCTTTACCCCGCCCCCAACGTCAAGCGTTAAATATGACAGCCTGTCTTTGATCGATGATATACAATCACCCATCCTGTTCGTCCACGGACAGTTTGACCAGACCATCCCTGTCTCCATGGCCCGTCGTCTTTTCGAAAAAGCCCGCTCTCCAAAAGAATTCTATGAAATTCCAGGCGCCGATCACAACGACACCTATCTGGTTGGGGGCTATGAATATTTTGCCGTATGGCAGAAATTTTTGATCAACTGTCTAAATCGTCAGAAACATTGAAACCTAAGTTGAGCGATTTTCAAGGCTTGCCCGCCTCTGGCGAGGTTGCCGCAGATAAGCAAGTTGAGCGTAGCGAAATCCCGCCCGCGAGGGAAGATGTTGTTTCGCTATAGTCGTCTATGCGGAACGGCATCTGACGCAGTAGATGCGGTGAAATTGGAAATCCCGCAGGGTTTCAAATTATTGAAATTCAAAATGTCAGAATACATTAAAAATATTTTCAAATTAACCATTTCAAAAATTTGAAACGCTCAGCTTAGGTGAAATATTTTTTCAGTGTGTCCACATTTTCTTCATGCTGCAGCTTAATTGCTGTCAGAAAAAAGTAAGAAGATCCAGCCGGCAGATGGTGGTGAAACTCTTGTATTTTGCGTGCCACCCATTCCTGACCTCGGAGCAGAAGCTGGACTTTATCTTCCAGATTGTTTAGCGCATGTACTTTGTTCACGAAGGCTCCGGTTTTGGTGGTGGGTTTGGCACCGAGATCATGAATAAGGGTCATCAGAATGCGGCAGTTGACCCCTTCATCCCGCAAAAACTTCTTTAAGAGAGTTTTCAATTGATCGTCCTCAACTTTCCGGACCAGTTTATCGAGGACCAATACACCTGCACGTTCCGCTTCAAGCAGCATGTTGTAAAAATCCAAAAGTGTCGGCGCACCGATTCCACTCATATCGGGTCTCCTTTTCGGTTAAAAGAAATAAACACCCTGAGACTAAACCTTCCGCAGATTCTATCATTATTCTTAAAAAGATTTTTGCCATGTTAACAAGAAGCAGATAAAAGGTTTGAACCAACGAACGGGAAGTTTTGAAACAATTAATAGTGTTTTTACTTGACTTTGACAAACCCATAGGGGCGACTATCTATCTCTTTTTTCGATGCCACCCCCAGTTTTCATAATATTCCCAACTGGCGATCTTATTCAAACTTTTAATTTGACGGTCCTGTTCCATAAGGCTGGCCCTGAGGACGTCACCAATGGAAAGAAGGCCGATATGATCACCATTTTTTTCGATGAGAATGTGACGAATAAATAGTCCTAAAAACATTTCATTGATTTTGAGAATAGGTGTGTCGTGCGCGGTGGTATGAATCGGCGTGGTCATATAATCACCGATCAGAGCCGTATCTGGATCAAATCCCGGGAGGACAACATTGTGCAACAGATCACGCTCTGTCCATATCCCGACAATTTTATCTTCTTTTGTGACAAGGATCGCCCCGATTTTATTTGCCGTCATTAACCGTAAGGCCTCACGTACTGTGCTGTCAAAAGAGATACAAACCATCTCTCTGTTTTTTTCTTTTACGATGTCTTCTGCGGTTTTCATTTTCGCCTCCTGTAATGGAGAAGTTCTATATCGTTTTGAAATTTTCTTATAGTTAAAACACAATAAGCACCATAAGCGACTATGGCAACATAATCGACTCGGTTACTATACGGTATTTATTACCCGAATCTTGCATGACAATTAATGAGAATCTTTATAATCCTTCTTCAAGATAAATCCAACCCCGGACATCATAGTGAAACACACTCAAAATAGACGTAATTTAAAGCTGTTATGTGAAAAGCCGCGTTGACATCCTGCCTTCTTTCTGTTACTTGTATCCCATAGGCTGTCATCCGTTTTCAAAATCATATTTCTTATCATATACCATTCGTTATCAATTCATGACCGAAAGAGCCATCCATAAGCGACTGACCGATATCTGTGCCAAAGCCATTATCAAGGCTTTTAATGAATACCAAGCCAAATTCAAGGTGATTACTCGACGGGCCAAAACGCGCTTCGAGAACCAGGATTGGCATGGAATGAAAGCCGATGCAGACGAAAGG
>CAXMTB010000129.1:0-9074 GCA_964195835.1 uncultured Nitrospinaceae bacterium
CCCAAGAGACCTGCAAAGCCTTTTGAAAAGGGTCCTTTGCCCGGGTAATGACGCTGATGACCGCAACGCCCGCAGCACCTTGCTTGATACAGGATGCAGCGGTGGTCTCATCAATACCCCCGATGGCAACGACGGGAACCGGAGATGCCATTGCAACAGCATTTAATCCAGAAAGACCAATAATTTTTTTTGCATCCCTTTTTGTCTGGGTCGAAAAAACAGGGCCTGTGCCGATGTAGTCACAACTTGACAGATCCGTATGATGGAGCTCATCCATATTGGATGCGGATATTCCAACGATGGACTGCATTCCTAAAATACGTTTGGCCAGGGTCGGATCTTCATCTTCCTGACCCAGGTGAACCCCGTCAGCTGAAACCGCCTTGGCAAGAAGGATGTTGTCATTGATAATAAAGGGAACAGCATTGCATTTACAGATGTTTCTTATGGCGGCAACATCTTCGAAAAACCGCGAAGAAAAAGATTTGTTGCGGTATTGTATGATTGTTGCTCCGGCACGGATGGCGCTCTGTACTTGCTGTATCGGAGGAAAACCGGGAACATTTTCCTCGGTAATAAAATAGAATCGCAGAGCTCTTTTTAATTGATTAATCAGCATCTTTGTTATAGTTCACAAAACGGATTGAAAATTCGGCAACATTTTAGCCTTTTGAGAACATTTCCGCTCCTTTGAATCGATTTGTTTCAATGGACTGCTATTACAAAATTAGCATGTAAATTATCACAAATCGATATCCTTGCAAACCTTAAACTCGGATTTCACAAACGAGACCGAATATGTTGAACAACAAAGATGTTAAACTATGCGACTAAAACGATGCCCATGCAAACAGAATTTCCCGATTGACATTGATCTTGTTGCCGGCCTAATTGCCAAAACGCAAAAACAAAGCGGTGAAATACCCTGGTGTGATGGTGAGAAAACAGACCCGTGGGATCATGTTGAGGCTGCAATGGGGCTTGGCATTGGTGGATATCTCGAAGAGGCACGGCGTGCATACGAGTGGTTGGCTCAAATACAGCTCGATGATGGAAGCTGGTATACCGCTTATGTAAATGGTGTTCCTATCGATAGGACACGGGATACGAACTTTTCATCCTACATTGCTGTTGGTGTCTTTCACTATTATCTTATCACCGGTGATTTGATTTTTCTGAAAAAGATGTGGCCGACGATAAAATCGGCCATAAACTTTGTCCTTGACCTGCAAGCGCCCGACGGCGAGATTTATTGGGCAATAAGCCCCCAAGGGAGGATTGATTCCGCAGCGCTATTAACCGGCTCCAGCTCCGTCTATATGAGCATCAAATGTGCTCTGGCCATAGCAAAATTGCTCAATGAAAATATGTCTGTATGGGGAAAAGGGCTGGTTAGGTTGAGACATGCCATTGTGAATCTGCCTGATCGCTTTAATAAGGACAAATCCCGATATTCAATGGATTGGTTCTATCCCATCCTGTCAGGGGCAGTCACCGGGCGAAGGGCACAGCAGCGAATCGAAAAGTTTTGGGATAAATTCGTCATCAAAAATAAGGGCGTTCGATGCGTATCGGACCGGCCCTGGGTGACGGTTGCAGAAACATGCGAGCTTTCTTTGGCGTTATCTGCCATAGGCAATATGCATCTTTCAGAAACAGTGTTTAGCTGGATTCAGAAGAGAACCAACTCAGACGGATCATACTGGTGCGGGTTTACATGCCCGGACATGACCATTTGGCCAAAATATAAAAGCACATGGACCAATGCCGCTGTTCTGATTGCTGCGGATGCCATTTACAAGCATACAAGGGCGTGTCGACTTTTTAATCACCGGTTCTGGATGGAAAAGTTTAAAGTGCCTAATGTGAACTAAAGTGCCTAAAGTTAAGGTATTCTATCAATTTTAATTATAATTGATCGCGCTGAAAGCGCGTTCCTCAACCCTGGCCCAGACCGACCACCGATACTTTGTACTCAAAAAGTTACGTTTGTAATGGTTCATAGGTCAGATCAAGATATGAGCGATACGCACCAGGGAGGGCTTTAGCTCACTTTAGGCACTTCAAACTTTTGGACTTCAGCTTATCTGGCATAGATGCCCTGATAAAGATACGTCATCGTATTTATGAATTAGATCACTAAGTATGGGATTCTCCAAGAGCCTTTGTAAGAATCCGATGTCCTTTGGGCGTCAAATATAAAAGCAGTCTGTTTTCTTGGCTTAATCTCTGCTCAACAAAACCTTTTGCCATCAGTGAAGAGAGCGTTTCATTAATTTTTTCGTTGATCAATTCAGGATCTTTTAATAGATCCACAAGACTAGTATGCGCATGCTTTTTGTTGGCAATCGATCCCAGTATTTTGAGTTCACTTCCGGACATTCCAGTCCGATTCATTTTATCCCTTAAAAATTCCCGTTGAGACGTTTCGAAACCATAATCTGTTTTAATGGGAATGATAATGGTATTATCTTTTTTATCTTTTTCGGTTTTCCGTGATTGTTTTACAAATATAATCTCTTTAAACCTGCATAAGACAAAGGCGAAAATAAGACAGATACCGTTAAAGACCAGCAGATTGGTCGGATTTTTTTGTGCTGTGGCCAGCAGATTGCTGGAGATGATATTCAAAAAGAGCGGAACGGTTAAGGCTGCGGCAATTCCCAACAAACAGCGACCAAGGATCGCTTGTAATACCTGTGGTTTCTGATTTTCGCTGAAGAAGTAGTTCGTTAAACCCGCCAGTATTCCGGATATTACCATGATGCCCAACACCAGGATTAAAAAAGTGCCTGAATAAGATGTCAATTCCAGCGCCTCTTTTGCCATCTGACCATCCATCTATATTCTCCAATTGGGACGAAGCCCCTGACTTGTTTAAGAGATTAGAAATCTACCCAAACTTCAAGCATACCTTTTTGTGCCTCTGGATATTTGCGACTTAAGTTAATGACTTTGATCTTGTTTTCATTAAGATTCTTAACAGATTGAATAAATCCGATTAAATGTTTTTTTAAAAGGAATGCGCCTTTTCTATCTTGATCATGAAAGAAACGAATATCTTGATTCTTATAGTTAACCTTTTGAATCCCGGAGACCTCGAATCCATTTTCTTCGAGAAAAGCAGAAAAATTTTCCATTAGCTTTTTATTTTTTATATCCGAATAATGCAGATATACCGTGTACTTTTTATGTTGTATAATGTGTTGAGGTTTATTTAATCCGGTCGGTTTTATCTTAGAAGATGGAGGTGGCGTATTGCCGGTCTTGGTTTTACCATTTAAAGCATTTACTGTTTCAGTTAATTTTGAAATGTCTGAATTTATCTTTTGTAGATCAGAAATGACAACATCCGTTTTTTTCAGAAGCGTTTTCGACGTCACAGAAATTTCGTCCGTTTTTTCCAGAAGCGTTTTCGACGTCACAGAAATTTTGTCCGCTTTTTCCCAGGCCAGGCTAATGATCAAAAGTGTGACACTAACACCAATCAATAAACCCGCAAGCAGCCACAGCCAGGCAAATCGCTTTTTGAGTGACAGCGCAACCGATTTTGATAATGTGTTAACGAGCAGCTTTAGCTCATTGACGGAGATTTCAACATTTGATGGGTCGTTATTCATTTTTAGTTCCGCTTTTTTTGATATTTATCAAAAAAAGGTGAATATATCTGGGATCGAGATCGTTGCGGGATACTTTTCCGTATTCGCTTTCGATTTCACTGAAAATATTTTCAAAAGATTGCCCCAGTCTCTGGGAAATCTCGTAATGCACCAGTCCCGTCTTGCTTGATACCCAATCTAAAAACGATTCTTTTATCGACAGACTCGTTTTTCCCGGTTGTTCTTTGCCGGCCCAAAGATCATCAAAAAAGCCTCGGAACTCATCAATGGTCAGGGGAATAAGTTTTTCCGACAGCCCTAAGGTATGCCTGGCCCAGAGGGTCAATATAAAATTTTTGTATGTCAGATAAACTTTCGCTGCTGGATCGGGTTCTATTGAAATTAAGGAAAAAAGCTCATCAAAAGCAATAATTTCGTTGAGTATATTGTCTGTTTTTTTGATGTCATCAATGGAAATAAATTCTCTGTAAAGTTCTCCTGTTTTATAGTTGTCGTAAAACAACGGCTTTTTAATCAGAAGTCCTCCCAGCACACCCATCCATTCTTCGCCCCAGAAGCCCAGAAGTAATCCCTCGCTGCTAAACCAGCTCTTTTTCAGCCACCTTTCGGCCCGCCATTTCAGCTCTAGGGCAAGTCCGAATCCTACTCTGAAAATACTCGAAAGCGGATAGTTTTGCATCAGAGTGGTGCAATGTTCGGTATCACGCTCACCGTTGTCTTCGGTAAGCTTTTCAAGTCCGATATTCAAATAACCACTAGTTTTTTTGACGATACTTCTAAGTTCGTCTTTTTCCCGAATGGTTTTCTGATCCGCGGAAATAATTCGATTGCAAAGGCCGGCAAATTCGGATTGAATCTGCTCCAACACATCATCCGCTTTAATATTTTTCAAGGCGACTGTAAAATGATTTTCTTCTTCTATAACCCCAGTATGATATAGCGGAACAGGAAAAAAGAGTTTTTGATCCAGGTCTTGATTGATGAATTTATTTTCTTGAATTTTAAAATCGCGAACTTTCATCGGCTGGTAAATGCCAATGGCTTCTTCATACGGCAGAAATCCTTTTTCAGCCAGTCTTACATTTCGCAACCTGTAAGCTTCCTCTTCAGACTCGGCAGGTATGACGCCGGAAGACTCCAACAGCACGTTTTGATATGCAATGTGATCATTGTCTGCGATCGTTTTGAGATATCTTGAAAGAAAAGCATCGCGATGTTTTTTATCGGTTTCATGGGATTCATCCCCATCTGATTCAAAAGCAATCGGTTTGTCGAGAAACCTTACATAGAAAATATCGTCCAAGGTAATAAATGCATCACCAAGTTCGGATGGATCCTGGTCGGTCTCTCTGATTTTTACTTCGATGTTTTTGAATAGATAAAATTCCATGAATTCAATTTTTTGGTCCAGAGACCATTTTATAAAGCGATTCGGATCGACTTTAAATAGAAGGTCAAACCATCTTGTAATTGATGCAAATTCAATTCGATCCTTTTCCCAAACTTCAAGATCAACAATATATTCCCACTGCTTGTTGGATGCCAGATATAGAAGTGGATGGGAATCTTCAATCCCGATGTTGTGGATTAAAAAATAAAAATCTTCTTCTGAAAATGAATGGACAAGGGCAGTGGATTGTGTTGAGTTTAAAATGGAGTTAAGCACCTCTTCAGGGGGCAGAGATAGAAGTTCTTTTCTTTGCCGGGCCAGATTTTCAATTCGAGCAACAATTTTTTTATTTTCTATATTTTCATCCATTGGTTGTTTAACCCCTGTAAAACTTGCAATTTCGCTGCTTTTTTATTTGTCTCAGAAGAAGCGAAGATCAAACCCTTTTTCGATATAGATTCGTATCACCTATGTCTGCTGACTCCAAGGCGCAAATTTTAGAAGCAGCAGTAAGCCGGGAACAGCAATTAACGTACAGACGATAAAGAAGGTTTCCCATCCCAGATTTTTAACAAGAAATCCGGTGGGTGCCGAAGCAATCACCCTCGGAACGCCCATGAGGCTGCTGAGCAGTGCATATTGAGTGGCGGTAAACCTTTTATTGGTAATACTCGCCATAAACGCCACAAAAGCGGCAGTTCCCATTCCGCTAGCGAGGTTCTCAAATGTAATGACTGCCGATAGTGCAAAAAGGCTGTTGCCGATTCGTGCCAGTATTACAAAGCCTGCAGTGGAAATTGCCTGAAGAATACCGAAAACCCACAGGCTGCGATTGATTTTAAGCCGAAGCATCATCACGCCGCCGATGATGGTTCCTCCTATGGTGGCCCAGAATCCGAACAGTTTTACCACGGTGCCGATTTGAGTTTTTGAAAAACCGATATCGAGATAAAACGGTATCGTTATGGCACTGGCCATGGTGTCGCCGATCTTATATAAAAGAATAAACGCCAGTATCCACAAGGCACCCTGCCGGTTGAAATATTCAATCAAGGGCAGTACGACGGCTTCTTTTATGGTTTTCGGAGCGCTATCATGAATGTCGGGTTCCGGTGCCAGAAGGGTGGTCAGAACTCCTGGCAGCATACAGGCTGCCATAACCTGATAGACCATTGAAAACGGCATATGATCGGCCATGATCAGACCGCCGCCGGAAGCCAGAAGCATCCCCACCCGGTATCCATTGACATACAGTGAAGCGCCCAGCCCTAGCTCTTCATCCGGAAGATCTTCTCTTCGGTATGCATCAACAACAATATCCTGTGAAGCACTGAAGAAGGTTACCAGAAAAGCGATAACGGCCACCATCCAAGGGCTTTTCCCCGGATCTGTAAATCCCAATCCTGAGATTGAAAACATCAAGGCCACTTGAGCGACTATAAGCCATCCTCTTCTTCTACCCAAAAATGGCAGTGTAAACCGGTCCAGAACAGGAGCCCAGAGGAACTTCAGCGTATAAGGCAGACCCACAAGAGCCATCATGCCGATAACGGTCAGATCCACTCCTTCTTCTTTCATCCATGCCTGAAGTACGGTGATGGTCAGAAGAAGCGGCAGGCCGCAGGAAAAACCCATCAAAAGGGCGACCAGCATGCGGCCGCTGCAAATAACTTTAAGTATGGGTCTAATATTAAAATTCCTCAAGTTGAGATGGCGTTACAACCGAACCATATATTTTTTTCAGCGCTAATAGACCTTCCTTTTGTTCTTTTAAAATATCGAACAGTTTGCCGGAAATACCGGGTTCTTTACCATATGCTTCTTTCTGCATGTCTATTCTGGCAACGATATTGTCAATATATAAAGAAAACTGCTTGATATACAACTCTTTCGTATAATCTTTGTCGATGATTGATCGAAACAGATTTTGAAGATCATCGAATTTCGGGAGATACCCTATAGGGGATTCAATGGCATTTACTTCATTGTTAGCAAGTCTTTCCAGCCAGGCTAACCAGACCTTGACATCGCTTTTTTCTCCGAGAAGTTTTTTGGAAGTTCCGCCTCTGGCTTCTTGTGTCAAAAAATAATTCAATCCAGCCATCAAAGGCTTTTTGTCTGCTGCAATTTTATTGTTCCCGAAAAATTTAAATTGAGCATCCAAATAATCAGTCAGAGGGCCGGGGGTGAAGGGGGCATTGGCCCATGGGGCACGTTTGACCCCGGTGGCGCCGACTTCCGTTGCTGTTGCTGCGGACACGATGCAGGCGCCGATGGCAACGCCGTGGTCCGAGTTTTTCGCCACCCAGACGGGAGGCATGGTATTACTATCTCGGCCGCTGTAAGTAACCACTCTTGTTTCAACACCGTTTGGGTCTTCGGATATTTCCGAATAATTTGCCAGAGCGGAAGAGGTTAATGTGCATCTTGAGTTGGGGTGTGACATCGGTATCTCTTTTCCATTTTTGTCGGTCATCCCCCTTTCCCAGTGTCCCTGAAAATTCTTCCCTCTAAGTGGAGGATCTTCACCGTTTCCCGTCCAGCGGGGAACACCGTTTTCATCAATAAGGACATTGGACCATATCACTTCCGTACCCGGTTCTCTGAGAAGTTTCATAAGAAAAGGGTCACCTTCCCAGTTAACATCTTCGACAATACCGAAAATACCGCATTCGGGGTTGATTGAACGGATGCTCCCGTTTTCGTCGATCCACATCTGGGCAAGGTCGTCGCCCACGAAATGGTTGCCTGCCATGGCTGTTGTCGTTTTGCCGCAACCGCTGGGTGCGGCGCCGGTTAACCAAGTGATACGACCTCCGGTCCCGTTTATTCCGGTAATGAACATATGTTCCGACAGTTCACTGCCCCTGTTTTCATATACGGCTTTATCAACGGAAAATCGATGATTTCCCTTTTTCATGAGCAGTGTATTCCCCGCATAAGTACAATTAAAGCTGTATGTTGTTTGAAAACTTCGATCCATATATACACGCGCATTGGGCAGATCTTCAGGTCTGTTTCGTCCTTCACTGTGAATATTGGTGTAAAAATGACCCAATCGATCCACCTCATTATCGAAATCAGAGAATGCATTTCTGTAAAGAATTTCAGCACTATGTGATACATATGCCGAACTTGTAATCTCGAGAGCAGGGTTTGATGCCGGTGAACTGACAGGACCCCGCGAATAGAATCCTACAATCATGGTTTTGCCCTGCATAATACCTGTCATCTTATCCCTGATATCTATCAGTGCTTTTGGCTTATCCATTTTATTGGCAAGAGAACTGATATCTTCTCCTTCATTTGCGATATAAAACGTACGATCGATAATCCGTCCCTGCTCGTCTTTGAGATCAAAATGGATGGTATGGTTTTCCATTGAAAGTTTGGCTTCTTCTCCATTTCGTAATGCCATTTCCCTGATATAGTTTTTATCTGACTCGGATCCGGTATTAATAAAAACTGCATCGGGTTTACACATGGCGATTGAATTTGCGATTTTTATGACCACTTCCGGGTGGGTAATTTTTCGTATCCTCGATAGATTTGTTGCATCTAATTTGTTTTCAAGAAGTTGCATGGCTTCTTTTAAAGTTGTAATGCCTCCAATTTCAACGACAATATCTATTCCCTTCTTTTTTTGGAACATTTGCATTCTCCTTATTTTGTTCTATATTTTGATAGTTTTTCAGAATAATTTTAGTTAGTGTCCATCCAGAAATTGGGCAAAAAGACCATTTATGGATGGACACTTGTTAGTATGAATCAACAATAATATCCTTTAAATTTCTCTTGGGTACATGGTGGACGCCTGCGCTGTCGCGCCAGTACCGGATACGGTTATCACTGCCGACGGTTTCAATCACAACTTCTTCTTTGGGTTTTCCGATTGCGATGACAAGAAGTATTTTAAACCGAACGTCAATATTGAGCAAGCTTCGAAGCTGTTGGCGCTTTACAGATGCGATCATGCAGCCGGCAAGTCCTTTTTCTCTTGCGCCTAAGAGAATACTCTGACTGGCAATACCACAGTCGTATCCAACAAAATCATTGGCTTTTTC
>CAXMTB010000130.1:0-9013 GCA_964195835.1 uncultured Nitrospinaceae bacterium
ATTGATTATCAAGCCCCCACTTCTCATCAGAGGTGGGGTTTTGTTTTTATGATATCTGTATATTAATTGTTGTTGTGAATGGTGCAGATACTGGCAAGCTGTACGACATAAACTCTGATATTTCTTTTAATATTGGTGGGTTATTGGTTAATTTCCTATCTCAAGTTATCTCCTTTGTCAAATTCTTTTTTTATAATCCATTCCGGTGCATCACCCTTTCTATTGCTTTGTGATAATCCCGTTAAACTTTAAGGTTGGATACTCGACAATAGCGCTGAGTTGTTTTGATCCGCGTGTGTCCTAAAAGATCCTGGATGGTTACCAGATCTGCATCTGCGTTGAGCAACTGCGTTGCCATAGCATACCGGAGCTGATGACAGGAGATCTTTAATCCGGCTTTTTCGCATAGTGTTGCAGGCGATGCTGAAAGCCGCGCACTTGAATAAGATTTACTTGACTTGACAACGGTTTTTATACGATATCTTTAATAAGACCACATTTAGGAGAGGAACAGTGTCAAAGATTGACGGGCTGAATAAGATGCCACTACAATTTACAGTTCAATCTTTGACTTCATTTACAATAGAGGAAAAGAAGAGTATTTAATGAAAGGCGGTAGAAATAGTTTAGCACTCGTATTAAGTGGAGGCGGAGCGCGAGCCGCCTATCAAGTCGGATTTTTGCGGTGCCTTGCCCGGAATTTCCCCGATCTTGACATCCCCATAATTACCGGGGTTTCCTCTGGAGCTATAAATGCAGCTTTTCTGGCAAGTCACAAGGGCACCTTTGCAGAGGCTGTGGAAGAACTATCCGGACTATGGCTTAAGCTTACCGTTGATCAGGTTTTCTGTGTGGACACATGGGAACTTATCCGAAATGTTTTAAGATGGGGAGTTCGTCTAATTTCCGGTGGGATTCCTAAAGTATCATCTGCGAGAAGCCTGTTGGATTCGACGCCCCTTCGAAAATTTCTGGAAGGGGCACTTTTACCTCAAGGAAATGTGATTGCCGGGATCCAAGACAATTTGCATAACGGGAAACTTAAAGCTTTTGCAATCACAGGAACCAACTATGCTACTGGCCAGGCCGTGACATGGGTTATGGGTAAAGAAATTAGAATGTGGGAACACCCCTGGCGACGAAGTGAAGTCACGGAAATTACAATCGATCACATTATGTCTTCAGCTTCTTTGCCATTACTTGTTCCGGCGGTTAGAGTGGGCAATGCATGTTACGGAGATGGGGGTATCCGGCAATCAGCACCGCTTTCGCCGGCGATATATCTCGGTGCAAAGCAGATTCTTGCAATTTCTACTCGTCACTTACGATCCATAGCAGAGGCGAACACTCCCGTATGCATTGGGTATCCGCCACCTGCCCAAATAGCAGGAACTTTAATGAATGCTATTTTTCTTGACGCTCTGGATCAGGATGTCCGAACACTTAAGCGTATTAACCGATTGCTTGAAAAGATCCCGGAAGAACAGCATGGTGACCGACATGTGGTCAATCTTTTTGCAATGCGCCCATCAGAGGATCTGGGGAAATTGGCAGGTGGATTTGAGCCGGAATTGCCCTATATGTTTCGGTATCTATTCCGGGGGCTCGGCACCCATGAGACTTCAAGTCCAGATTGGCTGAGTATGGTCATGTTTCATCCGCAATACTTGGCTCATCTTGTTAAACTCGGCGAAATTGACGCCGAAAAACATACTACTGAAATATCGGAACTGATGAGAAGGATCGGGTCAAACCTTGATCCTTGATAAAAGGAATATAAAAGACAGGTAAGCGTTCATAAGTTCAATACAGTACTTCCGGGAAGTCCATAAACAAGTAAATAACATTCTGGAACCTTTCTATCAGTGTTGTTGAAACGGGATCTGGAAAACGTAACAGGGTTAGGTAACAGTTAAATAATTTTCGAATTAAACCCCACATTTTGTTCTCTCCCGTTTCTCTTGAGCACACAGGGGCCAGAAAGATTATTTTTTTTGCCTGATTTTTTTAATCCCGTTAAAAACGGTACAGGTGTTCAAAATCAGGACAAACAATCAGCCACTGCCGTGGCCTTGAATTTGACCTCAATTGAGCGTAAACAAAATGCTTATCAATATAAAAACAATTTAAATTACAGTCTTTTACTCTGCTGTAAGTCGGTTTCGATGAAGCGGTTATAGAAGCGTTATCATCATATGTTTATTTCATCATTTTGTTTACCTTGCGGGAAAGTCGATGACACCCCATGGCCTACGGCCCGACTCCTACGGCGTCTTTGTTATCAATGGCTTGCAGTAGACGACCACGTCTTCGCCCTTGATGCCGAGGATATGGGGCATCCTCGACTTTCGCTAAATTGAGGTTTGACATTTATGCGTGATTTCAGTGTAACAGATAAAAGGTATCGAGAAGTGTTCGGCAAAAAGTGGAATGAAATGGAAAAGAAATGACCAGAACGACAACTGAGACGCCGCTTAAAAAACGGATAAAACGGCATGTGATCGGTCGAAAAAGGCAGTTTTTTGCCGCAACCGCACCGGGCCTTGAAACGATCTGCCGGGAGGAACTGAGAGTCCTCTTGCCGTCCGGGACACCCATGGCGATCGTCGAAGGTGGGGTTAAATTCGAGGGGCGGCTTCACGACTGCTATCTTGCCGATCTGAACCTTCGCACCGCCAATCGGCTACTCATGCGCATCGAGTCGTTTCATGCCGCTAATTTTCGGGAACTCGAAAAAAACCTGATTGCTGTCCCCTGGGAGCTTTTTATACTGCAAGATACCCCGACCCACATCCGCGTGACCTCTCGGCATTCAAGGCTTTATCATAAGGACGCCGTTGCCGGGCGTGTTCAGGCAAGTATTGCCTTGCGCTTTGCGCAAAACGAATTCTCAGGGGAAGCCTCCCCAGAACCGACCGTCACCCAGCAGATATTTGTCCGGTTGTCCGATAACCGTTTTACCCTTTCCATTGACAGCAGCGGCGATCTGCTTCACAAGCGGGGAATCAAACCCCGTGCAGCCAAGGCACCCATTCGAGAGACCCTCGCCGCCGCTGCCCTGATACTTTCCGGGTATACCGGGACAGAACCCCTTGTAGACCCCATGTGCGGTTCCGGCACATTTGCCATTGAGGCCGCCCTGATAGCCCAGAAGATTCCACCGGGCAGGTTCAGGGATTTTGCCTTCATGGAATGGCCCTCGTTTCAACCCAAACGATGGCAGCATATGAAACAGGCGGCAGAAAAGAAGATCGTTCAAACAAACACCCCTTTCATCTTTGCCTCGGACCGGGACGACCGGGCGGTTTGCGAACTTGAAGACAGCGTGACTCAACACGGCCTGTCCGGCATCGTCGCCGTTTCTACCCGGGATTTTTTCGATCTTTCGCCAACTGAACTGACAAACCGTCCCGGGCTGGTGACACTTAACCCACCGTTTGGGCGACGGCTGGGATTGCGACGAGAAAGTGAAGCACTTTTCCTGTCCGTCTGCGAGAGACTGAAAAAAGAATACAAAGGGTGGAAATTTGTCCTGATTTCGCTCAATCCTCGCCTTGCCGGAATGATTCCTTTCAGATCGACCACCCATCTGCTGCCGCATGGCGGGCTTAAGGTTGCCCTGATGACCGGGAGGATTCCTGGCAAAAATTAAAAAGAGATTGGAAACGCCACATCCACCAGAGACATGTGACTTCCGTTTTATGATAGATCTACGATGGTGAAGTATTGACATTTGAAAACCTTATGGAAAGCGGGGCGTTTTTTAAATTATGTTCTGACATGGTTCGCCGGATATAGTAATAATTGTGGGATGCCGAGAAACTCAAAAAAGATTCCCATGGCGTCTTGCATCATATAATTTGCCAGAGAAATGTAAAATGACCCGATACGCGGTGCTTATCTCACTCTGGGGAGCTTGGTGTTTTCTCCACAGCTTCTTGATCATCCCTGCCGTAACCGGCTTTGTCCGGAAACGTTTTGAAAAAGCATACCGGTATTACCGGATCTTTTACAATTTTATTGCATTGGTGACCCTGATTCCTGTATTGGTTTACTCCTTTTCCATTAAGGGGCTACCGGTATTTCGCTGGGAAGGTCCGTTTCGAATCGTTCAGGGACTATTGGTGATCTCGGCACTTCTGCTTTTTATTGGCGGTGCCAGGCGATACGATCTTGCCCAGTTTCTCGGAATTCGGCAGGTTCGCGAAGATAGCGCATGCAGTATTCTGACCGACGACTGCCGTCTGGACACAGGCGGCATACTCGGAATGGTCCGGCATCCTTGGTACGCAGGTGGCATTCTTATTGTCTGGGCCAGAAATCTGGATATGGCGGCAATTCTGACGAGCCTGGTCATTATCGGGTATTTTTTTATTGGTACCTTCCTGGAGGAAAGAAAGCTGCTGGCTGAGTTCGGGGATGAGTACATCGATTATCAGCAACGCGTGTCGATGCTTTTTCCGTTCAAATGGGTCATACAAAAGTTAAGAGGTGAACGGGATCAAAGCTTGAAAAGTAAATAGTATTTGACCTGTTTTCACACCTGATGAGCAAATGGACAATAGGTGATATTATTCGTATAGGCTTGTATAACGGGTATGAGTTGACCGGTTCCGGGAGTAACGAGTATCCGCGCTATTTAGGGCATAGTCTTTTGGATGCGGGTCATGAAGCACATATCATATGTCGTGAATTTTATCCTGAAACAATACCATATGTTACTGGAACAGCTATGATCACTCATTGCCGGATGAAAATCTCAATGCAAAGCTGCATCACATACCATGGAACCAAAAGATTCTCCTGTTTGTTGGGGCTCTGACCGTCGTCAAAGGCCTACAAAGCCTAATCACCGAGCTGCCGAACGTATTGGCTGAGCACCCCGACGTACATCTGGTGATCGTCGGCTCCGGTGCTTACCGGGAAGTGCTCGAAGCATTGGTCTATTCAATCTCAAGATCGAACCGGGAGTTATTGCTTCAGCTCTGCTAACAAGGAAACGATCTTGATCGCAATGAACTTGCCGGTCCCTGGGAAGATGTTCAGTATTTTCTCCAGGTGCAGTTGAATTTTACCTTTCTGCTAAAAAAGAGCAAAACACTGGACCAGCATGTCCATTTTTTAGGAAGACTAGATCATTCGCTGTTATGTTACCTTTTTCCATGTGCCGATGTCGCTATATTCCCATCCATAATTCCGGAAGCATATCCGCTTGTGGTCATGGAGTCCCTTTCGAACGGGGTGCTTACCTATGGTTTCGTATTTTAGCGGATTCAGGGATAGTGTCGATAATCTGGAGCCGTTTTTAGACCAGGCCTTGATAGAGTTAATGAAGATTCCGACAGCCCATGATGTTCGAGTCAGGAGCATTGCTGACAATATTAATCAATTATTCACAGGTCAATATCTCGAGAATATCGGCCCGACCTTGCGCCAGATAGCGGTTGAATATTTTGACTGGGAATTAAGGGCTTCACAAATGACGGATGCCTAACGGTCATTAATTGGGCAATAGAAATTAAACCATGAACTCAAGGGTCGTCCTTAACATATTAAGTTGCTTGGGAGATGGTGTTTAATTTTACACGATCAATATCAATGGGGGTCGCAAGCTAACGTGGATTGGGCCCAAACATAGATCCTGATTAAACGAGGATGTCATGGGCGAACACAGCATTTGCCTGGATTTAAAAAAGCGATTTGTTTAGCCTGCTGTTGGCGATATATGTAACCCGAATTAATCGTAAACAAAATGAGAAAAAGATTTTATGTGTTTGATCAGTTATGCATATTATTGAATTCAGATGCATTTTCATAACTCTTCTATAGTTGAGATATGAATTTATTAAACAAATCCCATTTTATTTGCCATTTGGGAAAGCCGATGATAATCTATCTGTTTTGTAATCAAGGGCTTGCAGCGGTTCACAACAGCTTTGCACCTGGTGCCCTGTAAATGAACGATCCAAACCCGTGTAATTTTCGGGCTGATAAGCAATGAAACGGACATTTGCCGTCGTGTTATTCCGTTGTAAAACGTGAACAACTCGTGCTAAAGGGCATTTAATATGATTGCACTTAATTCCGTCACTAAAAAATTCGGTACATTTACGGCGGTCGACAACATAACGTATCGCATCGAGAAGGGCGAATATTTCGCTTTGCTCGGTCCGAACGGCGCCGGCAAAACAACGGTCGTCCGTATGCTCCTCGACTTTATCAAACCGACTTCGGGCAGCATAACGATCGACGGAATACCTGTTTCCAACCCCGAAGCACGCAAACGGGTCGGATATCTGGCCGAACATCACATGATCTCCTCGCATCTTTCCGGGCTTGAATATCTGCGGCGGCACGCTTCTTTGATTGGATTGGCCGGAAAAGATGCGCTAATGGAAGTGGACCGGCTTTTGGGGGTGGTTTCCATGAAAGGCAGGGAAAAAGAAAAATCGGCCGCTTATTCCAAGGGCATGAAGCAGCGAATCGGCCTTGCAGGAGCTCTACTCGGACAGCCCAAATTGTTGATACTCGATGAACCGGTGACAGGCCTCGATCCGATCGGTATCCGGGATGTGAGAAAAATTCTTGAGAGCCTGCGCGACAACGGTGTTACCGTGTTCTTGAATTCCCATCTCCTTTCGGAAGTGGAAAAGACATGCCAGACGCTGGCAATTATGAACAACGGAAAAATCCTCGTCAAGGATTCGATTCGTTCAATAATAGAGGACGAGGAGACATTGGAGGATGTTTTTATAAAATACGTGAGTTGAACGTTTCAAATTGTGACAGAATTAATATCATTAGTTATCCTAAGGAAAATGAATAACTTTTTAAAAATTACCGGCTACACCATTCGCGACCAGATGCGGTACAAAAGCTTTTATGTTCTTCTGGGGCTTTCCATTTTGTTCGTGCTGATGATTCGCGGATGTTACAGCGGTCAATATATCGTCAACGGGAAACAGTTGGCCAACATTACGGTTGCGTGGCATGTTTCAAAAATCGTTTTCCAGGTCATAGCGTCCGGCATGTTCCTGATCGTCATCCTGCTATCGATGAAAATTTTCAGCAGAGACCACGAAGACGGAAGCCTGGTATTGTTTCTTTCCAGGCCGGTTTTCAGGCGGCAATATATTCTCGGCAGGATCGCCGGCACATGGTTTTTGTGCCTGGTTTTCATGTTTATTCTTCACGCAACAATTTTTCTGACGGTGTGGGTAAAAACCGGCGACACCATTCCAGGGTATTTATCCGCATCGCTGGTATGTTCGATCAATCTTCTCTTTATTGCGGTTTTGGTGTGCTTTTTGTCTCTTTATCTGCCGGATTTCATCAGCGCGGTTTTTACTGTAGGGATTTTATTCGTTGGCTATATTTCCGACGGTGGTCATCAGATCTTAAACAGCGAAATTTTAAGGACAGCGGTTCCTTCGGCTGCAGCCTCGCCTCCTGCCCTGTGGAGAATTTTATACCCGAAAGTCTACATGGTGCAGGCCTACGCCGATTCGATCATCGGTCAAAGCAGTTTTAACAACATGGGACCCCTTAACCCGATTCTGAATGTCTCCTTTTTCGTCATTTTGATAACCACGTTAATGCTGGTCGTTTTTAACAAAAAAGAAATTTAGCCCGGGGGAGACTTTGGGGACGGTGATACAATTAAACTTTATTTAGGATTTCCGGACTTTCATACGGCATACTATCCGGGGCATCCTCAGGAAAAAAGGCGTTTGTGTAAATGTACAGGCCTATTCAACTATGTTTAAAATTGGCACTGATTCTATTTATCGTCAATGGATGCTCCGGAAAACGATCCGACGATATCGGTATTGGTTCCTCCGGCCTCAGGAGCTGCCCCAAGAGCCCAAATTGTGTATCGTCAGAAGCCAATGACGAACAGCATGCAATTGAGTCATTTCGTCTAAAAGGGGATCCTAAGGCAAGTTGGCCCCTTATCCAGGATGAAATAGTATCAATGCCCAGATGGGTCATTGTCACGGCAACCGATAATTGCATCCATGTGGAATGCAAGAGTCGGATCTTCCGATTTATTGATGATCTTGAACTATGCTTCAATTCATCGAATGGGATCATCTCGATTCGTTCGGCGTCTCGCATCGGCTATTCAGATTTTGGTGCAAATCGCCGGCGTGTCGAGCTTCTTCGGAGCGAGCTAAGAGCCAAACAGGTCATCGAGTAGTGGGATCTGGCGGGCGTACATAAGTTTATAATTGATAATGGGAAAAGCGTGATGCCCACTAAAATATAATTTCCTATCTAATAGTTATTTGTTATTCAAATGATAGATTGCTCGTCACTTTCAGGGATTTTTACAATTTGTAAAATATACTGACATATTCATCCCTTTATTCTTTTCTCAAATCATAGCATCACATCAACAAACATAATTATAATAAAAGGTTATACTAACTTAATAATTTTTACCCGATTGGTATAAATTTTGCTGATATATCAATAATCTTAGGATGTCGTTCAAAAGCCTTCAGAAAATTTCAGTGGGAATGGATGGTTTTTGACGTTGAGGAAGGTCGTTGCAGACTATCAGCAAGAAATGCCAAAAAGGACATTTTATATTTTCGGACAATTAATCTTATGTAGGAGGTATTATATGTCAAAGATCAAATCAAAACAGGAGATCAAGAAGCGAAAAGTAACATTTTCGATGAATTCATCAGATGCCGAAGAGATCATCCTGATGGGGGATTTTAATAATTGGAATTCAAAAAAACACCCAATGCATAAGGACAAGAACGGGATGTGGGTTAAGGCCGTGATAATTCTTCCCGGAAAGTACGAATACAAATTCTTGGTTGACGGTCAATGGAAAGAAGATCCCAAAAATAACCAAACCTGTCTGAACTGCTTTGGGACTCAAAACAGTGTTCTTGATTTAACCTTAACGTAAAAAGGTCCGGTCATTAAGGAGGTTGTAAATGGCATCAGATTTCCAAATATTTTCTTATGAAACCAGAGATAGTCTTCATCTAAAATT
>CAXMTB010000131.1:0-8950 GCA_964195835.1 uncultured Nitrospinaceae bacterium
GCCGGTTGATCCCAGGTTGTCTCGAATGCTCATTGAAGCAAAGACCGAAGGATGTCTTGAAGCGCTTATTGTGATTGCTTCTGCTTTGAGTATTCAGGACCCAAGGGAACGGCCTGCTGAAAAAGCACAAGAAGCAGATCGAGCACAAAAAATGTTCTGTGACCCTTCTTCCGATTTTATCACCCTGCTCAACATCTGGAATAAATACCACGAGGTATTAAAAAAAGAAAAAACAACCGGACGCATAAAAAAATTCTGTAAGACCCACTATCTCTCTTTCAAAAGAATGAGAGAATGGCGGGATATCCATGCGCAACTTTCGGAGGCCCTTAAAGAGTATGGTCCGGATGACAAAAACAAGACAGCTATAGAGAGCCGAATTACAAAGCACGCGTTGCCCAAGCAGCAAACAATAAAAAACACCACTCCGAACACCGAATTCAGCGATCTTTACACAGCCATTCACAAATCGCTATTGAGCGGTTTATTGTCGAACATCGCGATGAAAAAAGAAAAAAACATCTTTCAGGCGACAAAAGAAAAAGAGGTGATGATTTTTCCAGGATCATCATTGTTCAACACGGCAAAGGAATGGATTGTAGCAGCCGAACTGGTTGAGACATCACGGCTGTTTGCCAGAACATGCGCAAATATCGACAATACATGGCTGGAAAAACTGGGGAAAACCCTATGCAAATATACCTATCTTCATCCACACTGGGAAAGAAAAAGAGGTGAAGTGGTGGCATATGAACAGGTCACACTTTTTGGTCTTATTATCATCCCCAAACGGCAGGTATCCTATGGCAGAATTAACCCTGATCAGGCAACGGAGATTTTCATTCAAAGTGCGCTGGTTGAGGGTGACGTCAGAGAAAAGTTAGCCTTTATGCTTCACAACCAGAACCTTATTGACAACGTCAAAAATATGGAAGACCGGATTAGAAAAAAGGACATTCTGGTTGGCGAAGCGGATCTGTTCGACTTTTACATCAAACGGCTCAAAGGGTGTTATGATATCCGGACATTGAGAACGCATCTAAAACAAAATAATAATAACCATTTCCTCCGGATGAAGCCTGAAGACATCACCCGATATGCCCCGGATGAAAAAGAGTTGTCTCTTTTCCCGGACCGCATTGATTTAGAGGGTCTTAGCCTTGACTGCACCTATCGATTTGAACCTGGAAGCAGCGATGACGGTGTAACTGTCAACATTCCCGCCCCCATGACAGCCGTAGTTCCTTCTGAATCTCTCGAATGGCTGGTACCCGGTCTTTACAGGGAAAAAATAACCACACTCATCAAAGGTCTTCCCAAAACCTTTCGAAAAAAACTGGTCCCTGTGGCAAATACAGTGAATATCATTATTAGTGAAATGCCAAAAACCAAAACCTCTTTAATTACGGCGCTTGGCAATTTTATTTACACCCGTTTCGGCATCGATATCCCATCATCCGCATGGCCGGATGATCTGTTGCCGGATCATTTAAAAATGAGGATATCGATTACAGACCCAAAAGGAAAAGAACTCTTTTCCTGCAGAGATCCGAACATATTAAGCCGTCATGTTTCAAAAAAAGCCGGGCAGGTTGAATCCGCTGAAATGGGTGCTGCAAAAATATATTGGGAACGGACCCACATCACATGTTGGGATTTTCCGGATTTACCTGAGCACATCGATCTTAAAGACAAAAATATGGCCCGATGGCTGGTTTATCCCGGACTTCAAAAAGTCGACCCAAAGGATAAAAGCGTAAATCTGCGCCTCTTTCAAAGCAGTGAAACGGCCATAGAATCTCACAAAGAAGGGGTTGCCCTCCTTTTTACCCTCTATTTTTCAAAAGATTTGAAATTTTTAAAAAAGATGCTGAAACTGCCAAAGGATATGGAAAAAATATCCAATTGTTTCGGAGGATCGGCACACTTTGAAAAACGGATGTATGAACGTATCATCAAAAAGCTGTTCTTTAAAAACATCCGGTCCAAAGACGCCTTTCTTGCCTATGCAGAATCTATCGTTCAATCCATTCTTCCCGAAGGCAGAGAATTACTAAATCAAAACCTGCCGGTTCTCGAAGCGTATCATGAGACACGAACCACAATTTATGCCCTTGAAACCGCTCACAGCACCAACAGGGCTGTTATAGAATTTTTAAAGCGTTTAAGAACCGAACTTTCCAAACTGGTGCCTGAAACTTTTGTAGATCTTTATGATGCCGGACGGATAATTCATCTTGTCAGATATATGAAGGCCCTGGAAATCAGAGCCCGGAGGGCTATGGTTGATTTCGAAAAAGACCGGGCAAAATCCGATGAAATTCAGATTTTTACCGAAAGCCTGAATCGACTCCTGAAAGGACTTTCTCCAACCACTTCAAAAGAAAAAAAGGCAGCCATTGAAGCCTATTTCTGGCTGATCGAAGAGTATAAAGTGTCAATTTTTGCTCAGGAGCTAAAAACATCGGTTCCGGTTTCAAAAAAACGGATAGAGGAGAAGTTAAAAGAGATCGAAAGGATGGCATAAAATAATAATCCTGGCGAAGAAGAACAAACTTTGGTTATCCCCAGAGGGGATTTGCTTTGTTGTAAGTTCATTGACTGATTGAAATTCCAAATATCAAACCCCAAATATCAAACAAATCCCAATGACCAAAATTCGAAAATCCAAACTATGGCTCATCTTTTTAGAAAAGAGAAAATAGGAATTAGAAAATAGATAACCGCAAATGGACGCAAATGAACATAAATATTGTTATTTTAATTTGTGTTTATACGTGATTTGTCTTATCCTCTTTCCTCTTTCCTCTTTCCTATTTTCTCTTTCCTGTTTCCGGCTTAAAGGTTTTGGTGATTGAATATTGGAATTTGTAATTTATTTGTAATTTGATACTTGGAATTTGTAATTTAATTGAATATATGCCCCAATTCAGGCGCTACCTAAACGTTTTAGAGAGCGATTCGTAATACTGTGCTTCATCGATCCGTCCCCGTTTTCGGCATCCGGCTGTATAGATATCACATTTTTTTTTGAGCGTTTTAACCGCCGCCCGGTGTTGATCATCTGACAGAAGCCCGCTCTTGATGATTTTTTCGATGGCTTTGATTCGGAATTTATCTAGACCGGCCATTGAAGAAAGCTGATCGTCATGCCCGCCCCGTTTGATAATCAGCGGCGTATCAATAAGGTGAATCGGAAACCCGCAACTGATTCTAAGCCATAGATCATAGTCCTCACAGGCCGGCAGAGTTTCATCAAACTCCCCTACCCTGTCAAACAGACTTCGTTGGATCATTACCGCCGACGGGCTGACAAGACATAGTTCCAGGGAAGGTTTAAAAATCATCCCCGAAGGCTTTTTATGTCGTTTTTTAGGGTTGACTCTGAGTCCGTTTCTGATCCAAACTTCCTCGGTCTGGCAAATCAAAACATCCGGCGTTTGATTAAAAAATTCAATCTGCACGGAAAGTTTTTGGGACAGCCAGAGATCATCCGAGTCAAGGAAAGCGATAAACTGCCCGGATGCTTCTGCAATTCCCCGGTTTCGGGCAGCACTCACCCCCTTATTTTTCTGGGAAAAAACCTTAATAACGTTCTTGTAGGAATCTAAAACATCAGATGTATGATCTGTGGAACCGTCGTCCACGACGATCAACTCAAATTCTGTATAATCCTGTGCCAAAACGGAATCGATGGCCTCTTTAATGATCCAACCGCGGTTATACGTCGGAATGATAACACTCACAAATGATTTTTTTTTTCTGACAACATCTTTGTCAACCATTACTATGACCCTGAATACGTTTTCGTTTTACCGTGTGATCAATAAATACTTTATAAAGTGGATTTTCATAAAAACCTGGAAGTTGATAAATCTTGTTCCTTTCAGAATCTTTATCAACTTCTAAAACATTCCACTCGTTGTCAAAAAAGACATTGGTCCACATATGACCGTTGGAAATAGCCACATGGGCGTCAATACCAGCAGATAATAAAAGTGACACCAAAAGTAACGATAAGCTCTTGCAATCACCTTTTTTAGTTTTAACTGTCTCTTCAACAGTCTGCCATTTATAAGGATCCATTATAAATGCATACTCATGTATTACATAATCATAAATAGTTGATATTTTTTCTTTATATTCTATTTTTTTTACACCGAGATTATCAGTAATTGAAGATACAGCTTCAGGATCAATAAAAGTTTGTATAAGCGTGCTCCCATAATCTGTATCAACAACAAAGTCGAATAGGATATAATCGGTGGAATATTCCTTATCTATTTCTTCCATATTTTGTTTCAAAAACACAGCATAATCCTGTAGCTCCTTCGGGAGAGTTGACATAATGATTCTATCAGGATACTTTATCTTTACTTTCGGGGCGCAAGCGATAAAAGTCACTATTAAACATAACAACGCTAAGGCTTTGATAGCAATCCTGATTGAAAAAGATATTTTTATTTTTCTATTTTGCATATTAGTTTTTTGTTAATTATGGAATGGTTACGCCTCCGCGAAATTTTGTCAGCAAACTTATATCAAATATACTACAATCATTGCAACAACTCGGTTCTAAATCATATTTTATATTAAATCAGTCAATTATAAACCTCTTGCATTAGTTGTTTTGGTTTGATAGAGAAATTGGGTAGGTGTAAAAACACAATTTTTTCTGTATTAAATCTTAAAGTGTATAATTAAAAGGCAATCCGTAACATTTTTTTCTATTAAAAGGAGGTTAAAATGAAAAAAGCTTTAATTCTTGGATTAGTACTTATTTTTGGATTTGCTCTATTTGTGGGATGTGGGCCATCTGGAAAAGAACAGGCTAAAGCTCCTGAAACAGCATCAGGAGACACTTTTGTAACTATCGGTACCGGCGGTATTACCGGCGTTTATTATCCCACCGGTGGCGCCATCGCTAAAATCGTAAACAAGAAGCGTAAGGAATATGGTATTCGCTGCACGGTCGAATCAACCGGGGGATCGGTGTTCAACGTCAATGCAATTATGTCCGGAGATTTAGAGTTCGGCGTTGTTCAGTCCGACAGACAGTTCCAAGCGTACAACGGCTCAGAGAATTCCGAGTGGGCGGGCAAACCACAAAAAGATCTCCGTGCGGTTTTCAGCATCCATCCGGAATCAATCACTCTTGTTGCTGCTGTTGATGCAAACATAAATAGCATCATGGATCTTAAGGGTAAAAAGGTAAACATCGGCAACCCCGGTTCCGGCCAGCGTCAGAACTCCATTGATGCGCTTGAAGCAGTAGGAATTAATTATGAAAAAGACCTGACGGCAGAAGGAATCAAGGCTTCTGAATCCGCCAGCCTTCTGCAGGACGGCAGAATCGATGCTTTCTTTTATACGGTGGGACATCCTAACGGATCCATAAAGGAAGCCACTTCCGGTAAAAGAAAGGTTCGCTTTGCTTCCATCACCGGTGTTGATAAACTGCTGGCAAAATACCCTTATTATGCCCCGGCTTTTATACCGGTTGCGCTTTACCCAAGTGCCGAAAACAAAGAAGATGTTAAAACGTTCGGTGTCAAGGCCACTTTTGTAACATCGGCAAAAGTTCCGGATAAAGTGGTATACGCGATTACCAAAGAGGTTTTTGAAAACTTTGAGGATTTTAAAAAGCTGCACCCGGCATATCAGGTACTGACCAAAAAAGGTATGCTGGAAGGTCTGTCTGCGCCGATCCATCCTGGTGCAATGAAATATTACAAGGAAGCCGGTCTGAAATAATCTAAACAGGATTCCTAAACTATCGGGCGGCAGGGCCAGTGCTTAATGATGATAGCTCGCCGCCCTTTATTATGAATACCGTTGGGATTGCCTTGTCTCGCCCTATGGGAGACATTTGAAATTGGTGTAGTTTTCAATTATGTCATACAATACTAAAAGATTAGGTGACAGCCATGAGTGAAAATGAAACCCGTGATCAGGATGACAACCTTGAGCAAGATGACGGCATAGCACTTGCCAGAAAGATGGCGGAAGAAGAAGAAGGAATCGGCCGACGTCCTAAAGGACCTTCCAAATACGTTATTCCCACTATCGCGGTGACTTGGAGTTTTTTTCAGCTTTCCATCGCAAGCTGGTTGATTCTTGATTCTACTTTTATTAGGGCCATCCATCTTGGTTTTGCCCTGTTGATTGTTTTCCTCAACTATCCCTTTCTCAAAAAACAACGTTTCGGCCTAAAATTCCTGTCTGCCGCCGACAGGATTCCCATATTCGACTACCTTATAGCCATTTTGGCCGCTTTTTCCGCACTTTATATCGCCATAGATTATGCGGGACTTACGACACGTTACGGTGCACCCATAACAAGGGATATTGTTGTCGGACTCGCCCTTACAGTGCTTTTACTCGAGGCAGCACGACGGGTGATCGGTCCGGCCCTTCCGGTTATTGCACTGTTGTTTTGTGGCTATGCATTTTTTGGACCATATATGCCGGATATCATTGCATTTAAAGGGGTCTCCATGAACCGGTTCGTGGGCCAGATGACCATGTCCACGGAAGGAATTTACGGCATTCCATTAGATGTTTCCGCAACCATTGTCTTTCTCTTTGTCCTTTTCGGCGCCATGCTCGATAAGGCTGGCGCGGGACATTATTTTATCCAGCTGGCGTTGAGTCTTTTAGGCGGGTTTAAAGGCGGACCGGCCAAAGCCGCGATTGTGGGCAGCGGATTGACAGGAATGGTTTCCGGGTCGAGCATTGCAAATATCGTCACCACCGGAACGTTCACCATACCCATGATGAAAAAAGTAGGCTACCCGGCGACCAAGGCAGCGGCTGTTGAAGTTGCAGCAAGTACAGATGGCCAGTTGGCGCCGCCGATCATGGGGGCAGCGGCCTTCATTATTGCCGAATATGTTAATGTCCCTTATATACAGGTCGTCAAGGCTGCCGCCGTACCGGCCTTTGCCTCCTATGCCGCCTTGTTTTATATTGTTCATATCGAGGCATCCAAGCTTGGATTAAAGGGTATACCCCGTGCTGAACTCCCTGTTTTTTTTAAAACCCTCATAGGCGGGGCCCATTTCCTTATACCCATCAGCATGCTCTTGTATGAGCTTATTATTGCAAGACACTCTCCGGAACTTGCCGCGTTTAATGCGATATGGGTCATGGCAACTCTAATGCTGTTCCAGGGTCCTGTAAAGGCACACCTGAACAAACAGCCCATTGGTCCCGCATTTAAGCAAAGCATTATCGACATATTCTCCTCTCTTGCCACCGGTGCCCGAAACATGGTAGCCGTCGCCCTTGCCACCGCTGCTGCAGGTATCATCGTGGGTGTTGTGGCACTGGGGCTTGGGGGACTCATCACCGAAATCATCGACGTCATTTCCATGGGCAATATCTACCTGATGCTGGTGATCACCGCCTTCGCCAGCCTTATCATCGGCATGGGACTCCCAACCACGGCTACATATATCGTCATGGCTTCTTTGACAGCGCCGGCTATCGTTACCATTGCAGGCTCCCAGGAATGGATTGTTCCTTTGATGTCTGCCCACCTGTTCTGTTTCTATTTTGGAATTCTTGCGGATGACACCCCGCCCGTAGGTCTGGCTGCTTATGCCGCCGCCGCCATTGCCAAATCGCCACCGATTGCAACGGGAATACAGGGATTTATGTACGATATCCGGACCGCTATTTTGCCGTTTATGTTTATTTTCAACGGCGACCTGATTCTTCACAATATCACCAGCTGGCCACAGGGGATTCTTATCTTTGTCATGGCATGTATGGGCAACTTTGCATTCGCTTCTGCAACCCAGGGCTGGTTCGTAGCGCGTAACAAGTTCTACGAGGTGCCGCTGTTTCTCTGCGTTACGTTTATTCTGATGCGTCCGGACGCGGTTTCTTCCTGGGTCGGTCTGCCGCATGATCAGCGTTACTGGGTTTATCCCATAGGTTTGGCTCTTTTTGGCCTTCTATATTTACTGCAAAGGCCCCGCATCCCAAAGGCGGCTGCCGTCCCTGCGACCTGATGCACCGGATGAAGCAGGATCTGTGGGTTAACAAAAGGAGAAAATTATGGAGAACGTAAATAAAATAATGGTTGCGCTTGATTTTACTTCACATTCAGAAGGCCTTTTCAATTATGCTGCTCAATTTGCAAATCTTTTGAACGCTGAACTGATTATCGCCAGCATTATTAATTCTCGAGATATTTCGGCCATCGGGATGGTTGCATCCATGGGATATGACGTTGACAGTGAACATTACGTTGAAGGGGTTAAGGCGGAACGAAAGGAAATGCTGGAACATTTCATGGAAAAGTCTTCCTTTGATCGTAAAAAAATCCGGACGATATTCAAAGTCGGCAACCCGATAGATGAACTATTGAAACTCATTGTCAAAGAAAATATCGATATGATCGTAATGGGGGTCAAGGGACGTAGCGACCTGGAACATGTCCTTATCGGGTCGGTAGCTGAAAAGCTTTTCCGTCGATCCCCGGTGCCGGTCATCTCTTTTCGTGACGAAAAGAGCGCTGAACGACTCAGAAAAAAAATAATACGTGCATAACCTGTCACGAACCATTTCTGGAAGGTGGAAGGAGGGCAAAGATGTCCGGAATAAAATCAACCATTGTAGCGATAGCGACCCTTTGCGCATTTTTCTTGAGTGCGCCGGTTTTTGCGGACGATCGTTTTACAGATAATGGCGACGGCACGGTTACGGACCATCAACTGGGGGTCATGTGGGCCAAAACCGACAACCAGGGGAATATAAACTGGAAACAGGCCGACCTTTGGATTAAATACACGTTTCCGAACACCCTTGAAAAAAAATATGACAACTGGCGTCTTCCGACCCTGACAGAACTCGAAAGCCTGTATATAAAAGAAAAAAAAATCAAGGGGTACGAAACGGATTGCGGACAGCGTGTTAAGATCGTGCCTGTTATTAAATTGAG
>CAXMTB010000132.1:0-8596 GCA_964195835.1 uncultured Nitrospinaceae bacterium
TGAAGGCTCCACTTGTAACCGATTCAGGCTCGGCCGGTATTGAAAAGAATGTTGATGTTTTCGAATCTACAAAGATATCTTTGGGAAGACGAGAAATCGAGGAAATCATTAATGCTTCTCTGGATAAAAAGCTTCGCCCCATTACTGAAATGCTGGCCGATACGATGAACCAGGAGCCCGGTTTTACAGAAATTATGGGCGGAATCGGCTATATTCTGGGTCTGGTGGGTATTGCCCTCTATTTTGCAAACCGAAAAAGAAACCGCTAATGTTTGAAGAACTTACAAACGGTGATTCGTTTATCCATGGGCTTGATCCTCGCGGCAAACTTATCGTCGTGTTTCTGTTTTCCATTGTTGTGGCAGCAGCCAACCGGTTTCAGGTTCTTTTGGGTTCTTTGGCGATCGGTTTGTTGATTGTGCTGGCAGCCAAAGTACCGGCAAGGGAACTTATCAAAAGACTGATACCCGTTAATATGCTGATTCTTTTCCTCTGGCTTTTTCTCCCCTTTACATTTGGAGGAGAACCGCTTTTTTTTATGGGGTCCCTGGCCGTCACCCGAGAAGGCGTGTTCTATGCGACACGGATCAGCATTAAATCCAACGCCATGATGCTTATGTTGATCGCTCTGGTTGCGTCGACGCCCATCTTTTCCATGGGCCACGCCATGCACCAGCTCAAAATTCCCAAAAACATTGTACATCTGTTTTTCTTTACTTACCGCTATATTCATGCCATATACAGAGAGTATCTTCGTTTGAAAAACTCAATAAAAATTCGAGGGTTTATCCCCAAAACCGATCTTCACACCTACAAAACATTTGCCTATATGGTGGGGATGCTTCTGGTTCGAAGTTTTGACAGGGCTCACAGGGTCCACAACGCCATGTTGTGCCGGGGCTTCAAGGGAGATCTTTACAGTTTGAAAAAATTCTCTTTTAAAACAAATGACATCGTCTCCATAATTTTTATGATGGCGATGATTGTTATTATGGGAGTCATGGAGTGGGCCCGAATCATTTAATTCTTAACCTTGAAGATATCTGTTTCAACTATACAGGCGGTCCCAAGGTTCTCGCCGACCTTGATCTTCAACTTTTCAAAGGGGATCGGATCGGTCTGATGGGGCCAAACGGCAGTGGAAAAACCACCCTGTTTCAAATCATCATGGGCCTCTTAAAGCCTTCCTCCGGCTCAATTGAAATTTACAACACTCCTTGTAAAACGGAAAAAGACTTTATAGACGTTCGGAAAAAAATAGGACTTCTTTTCCAGGACGCCGACGACCAGTTATTTTCACCCACGGTTTTAGAGGATGTCGCTTTCGGCCCGCTGAATCTGGGCAAGTCCCGGGATGAAGCCATGGAGATTTCCCTTAATACGTTAAATTTTTTAGGCCTTTCGGGCTTTGAGGACAGGATCACCTATAAGCTTTCCGGAGGAGAAAAAAAGCTGGTTTCACTGGCCACGGTTTTAGCCATGGAACCGGAAGTGCTCCTTCTTGATGAACCCACCAGCGGTCTTGATGAAAAAACAAAAATAACGCTCAAAAACGTGCTGTCCGGCCTCGATCTGTCGTATCTTATCATATCCCATGAAATCGATTTTCTTTCTGAAATAACAGATCATATCTATACCATGGAAAATGGAAAGATCCTTTTTGATCAGGAGGTTCACGCACATCAGCATGTCCATGCACATCCCCATGGGGCATATAAACATAAACACGATTAGAGACCTTTAAAAAACTCCTCGACGCCTCAATTACACATAAAAAAAGGGGCCATCTCTACAAATGACCCCTTTATTAAAAAATGTGTCAGTAATATTTTACGCCAATCCCGCGACCTCTTCCTTTACCGTTATTGCGATCTTAAACAGGGCGGTTAATACCAGAAAGCCTATGGCCCATATCGCGAGTGCAATAAGAATTTCGGGTAATGTCGGGACATATTCATTCACATGGTGAAGCGGATTCGGTACAAACCCGCCTGAAATCATTCCAAGCCCCTTGTCAATCCATGTGCCGATAAAAACGGTGATACAAGCAACAACCAGAACGGTCTCATTTTTGCGGGTGACTGGATTCACCAGCAGAATAATCGATACCACCATCAGTATCATGGATGCCCACATCCAGGGCACCAGGGCACCATGTCCTTGCAGTCCCACAAACAGGTATTTTATATGGTCCATATGTTCCGGTATCCCGCTGTAAAATACAACAAAAACCTCACAGAGAAAGAAGAATACATTAACCGTGATTGCATATGCCACGACCTTGGCAAGTGACTGGATCTGTTCCTTGCCGGGATCAAATTTAGTAAGCTTTCTGACAATCATGCACAGCAGGATTAAAAATGCAGGACCCGCAGCAAATGCTGAAGAAAGAAACCGCGGTGCCAATATGGCCGTCAACCAAAAGCCCCGTCCGGGAAGGCCGCAGTAAAGATATGCTGTTACCGTATGAATACTGACTGCCCATGGAATCGAAAGATATATCAACGGTTTTAACCAGCTTGCCGGGGCAACATCGTTTCTTTCTGCTTCAAGCACTTTCCATCCGACAATGATGTTCAGAAAAAGATACCCGTTCAGCACAATCATATCCCAAAAAAGGACCGAGTTGGGTGTGGGGTGCAAAAGAACATTAAGAACCCGTGTAGGCTGGCCGAGGTCCACAAAGATAAACAGAATGCACATGGTAACAGAAGCCACCGCCAGAAATTCTCCCAAAATGGTAATTCTGCCAAATGCTTTATAGTTGTGAAGGTAGTAGGGTAAAACCACCATTACCGCAGATGCAGCAACACCGACCAGAAATGTGAACTGGGCAATGTAGAATCCCCACGATACATCCCGGCTCATGCCTGTAATTCCCAGACCGAATTGAAACTGCCACAGGTAGCAGGCAAAACCAACACCGATAACAGCCAAAAGTGCCGCCATCCATCCATAGTATCTCTTAGTTCCTATCAACGCCTTTTCAAGCATAACCACCTCATACAATATAGAAAACTGATGGGCCCGTACCCAGGGCCGGTTTACGACGAATTGTGTAGTTGTTTCTTAAAACCCTACTAACTTCTGATTCAGGATCATCCAGGTCTCCGAAAGTCAGAGCACCGTTTGACACTTCCACACAGGCAGGAATTTTCCCAACTGCCAGTCTTTCCGCACAGAAATTGCATTTTTCAACAACCCCTTTTGTCCGTGTTGGGAAATCGGGATTGGTCTCCTTGATAAAGGGGCGTGGATCTCTAAAGTTGAAACTTCTCGACCCGTAAGGACACGCCGCCATGCAGAATCTGCAGCCGATGCATCGGTGAAAATCCATCAGTACAATGCCGTCTTCGCGCTTAAAGGTTGCCTTTGTGGGGCACACCCTGACACATGGCGGCTTTTCACAATGATTGCAAAGTGTCAAAAAAGACATGTGCTTGAGTCTGTCATTTAAAAAGTCAGCTTCCTGCATGGGAAATTCATGTTTGAACTCTTCCGTCCAGAGCCACTTGATCTCATGATTCTTATTCTCAAACTTGGGAACATTATGAATCTTGTCACAAATATCGATCATCGGCTCGAGATCTTTTTCTGATTGCAATTTCCGGGTGTCGATGACCATTCCCCATCGTTTGGCTGTAAGGGCATTTTCACCCTTTGTGGTTTTCGGTGCTGCCGTTTCACTAGAGGAAGCCATTACATCAAGGACCGGTTTGGCCCCAAAACCCAGCGCTGAAATTCCAGCTATTTTTAAAAAGCGTCTTCTACTGCTTTTCATCACTTTGCCTCCTTCGGATCGATGTGGCAATCCCAGCAGTAAGGGGTTACCGAAGCATAATTGTGGCACTTGTCACAAAATTCAGCCTTTTCTACGTGACAGTCCAAACAGGTATTGGAAAGACTCATATTAAATTTCTTTCCACTGGGATTCGTATAGATCCTTTTGGCGTTCCGTACAACCGTATCCCTCCACTCATTTAAAATCTGCATATGCTCCGACTTCATGTATGCCTTGGGCATGACACATTCTTTGGCGGCTTTAGCTTTATCGCTGAGTTTGGGTTCGGGCGCCGGAGCGGCCTTTCCAAGGTTGAACCAGAAAGGAAATGTTATCAACACCACAAAGATGCATAGACCTGCAACGACTTTTCCCTTATCATACATCTTCTTGTTATTCGGCATCGTCATCCTCCATTCCCGGCAGCGGTTCACTGCGCAGGTCTGTCGTTCTTTTTTGTTCACCGGGCAGAATCAGTGCATTGCCCACCATCTCATGAACGCCGGTCACTCCCACTTCAGGTACCCAGTATTCCATTGAAGCTGACAGCGCCGCCCGGTCAATGGCGCAAATGCATGACAGCATATTCACCCCGTGTTTTTCATGAACATATTTGACCGCATTGGCCCTGGGAAGCCCGCCCTGCATCCTCAACTCCATGTTTTCGCCGGCATTGAGGCCGGACCCGCTGCCACAACAAAAGGTTTGTTCCCGGATCGTGTTTGCAGGCATCTCATAAAAATTATTGCATACGTTTTTAATAACGTAACGGGGCTCTTCCAGCAGTCCCATGCCACGGGAAGTGTTGCAGGAGTCGTGATAGGTTACCTTCAAATGATCATTGCGGCTGGGATCCAGTTCCAGTTTATTGTGTTTTATCAGATCGGCGGTAAACTCGGCAATATGCACCATCTTGGTCGATTTGGCATTTTCAAACTTGGTTCCGGTAATGGGAGAAACCGGCTCTTCCAAAAAATCAGCCGGGCCGTTCATCGTATCCATATACTGGTGAATGACCCGCCACATATGACCGCACTCTCCCCCGATGATCCATTTTACGCCCAATCTCTTTGCCTCAGCGTACATCTTTGCATTCAGCCGTTTCATCATCTCATGAGAGGTAAAAAAACCAAAATTACCCCCCTCGGAAGCATAGGTGCTCCATGTGATGTCAAACCCATATTTTTCCTGTAAATAATGAAACAGCATCATGTACCCCACACAGGTATACGTGCCGGGGTCGGCAAAAACATCACCGGAAGGCGTGACAAAGAGGATTTCCGCGCCCTTTCTATTAAAACTGGGTTCCACCCTTACACCGGTGATCTCTTCAATATCATCGGTAAAAAAGTCCATCATATCAATATACGCATGGGGCTGAATCCCGAGATGATTTCCTGTTCGATAGCAATTGGCCACAGGTGTTGCAATCCAGTCGATGTTCAGGCCGATAAGATTTAACAGCTCCCGGCCCATGATGGTAATCTCGGCAGTATCGATGCCGTAGGGGCAAAAAACCGAACAACGCCGACACTCAGAGCACTGAAATAGATAGTACCACCATTCTTTCAAGACTTGCAGATCCAGTTCCCTGGCACCGATAATTTTTTTAAAGTTTTTCCCCAAGGATCCGATAATTTTGCCGGCGGTTGTAAAATCGTTTCTGTATACCGAACGGAGAAGCTCCGCCCTTAAAACCGGCATGTTTTTGGGATCGCCGGAACCGATAAAAAAATGGCATTTGTCGGCACAAGCCCCGCATCGGACACAAATATCCATGAAGACTTTTATGGAGCGAAACCGATCGAGCCGTTCCCTGAAACCTTTGGAAATAATCTCTTTCCAGTTTTCGGGAAGGTTCCAGTCTTCATCTATGGGATTCCACTGCCGTGCAAACGGGAGACCGACATATTCAAGGCTTTTGGGGTTTCCAGCATAAGAATAGATCCCCTTTTGAATATTTGTGGGGGTGTCCATCCATCCCGAGCTGGGAGGTCGATAATCTATGTTTGAAAACAACTCATCAGGTTTTGGGGTCTCTGACATTATTTACTCCTTTTCCTCGGGTTCTTCCGGCGTTTCCGGCGCCATCATTTTTTCCACAGGAAGTCCTGCCTCTATCATTTTTTCCCTGAAATCATCTTCATAATCTTCATAGGTATGAATCTTAACCGGATAATTCCACGGATTAATATGTCTTTTGACCCGACTGTTGTTGGCCAGATTTCTTGTGGGGCTCATAAAGATACCCCCCAAATGCATGAGTTTACTGAACGGGAAATAGGCCAAAAGGACACTGACAAAAAAGAGATGAACATAAAAAATGCTGCCGACCCCTTCGGTGATGTGGGGTTTAAGGGTTACGAGTCCCATGGTGAACGCTTTGACGCCTACAATGTCCACTTTAGTAAAATACCGCATCAAAATACCGCTAAACGCGATACCAAAGATAAGAAAAAGTGGGAAATAGTCTGAACCCAGCGATATGTATTTTACCTGGGGAATTAATATTCTTCTAAAAAATAAAAAGGTTACGCCCGCCAGCAGTGCCACGCCGGACAACATGAGTCCCGGGAGGCCGATCTGAAGAAATCCGTCCAGTTTTGCCAAAATTTCCACACAAGCCGGCACCGGTTCAGTAAAGAATCGCAGATGTCTGAAGAGCACAGTGAAAAATGACCAGTGAAAAATTAGTGAAAAGAGCCACAACCACTTTTCCCACTCATAGGAAATTTTATCACCGTCTTTTAACTCGCATTTTGTGTTTCTGAATAACGACCGTAAAAAAACAACCTCCAGTATCATTCGCACGATAACGCCGCCTGTAGTAGAGGGGTTGTCGATGTTGGCCGATTTAATCCAGGGAAGCGATTTTTGTTGACCGCAGGTTGTGGGAATTCGGAAAGGCACCGGTGAGCGCGCCCAGTCTACAACGCGGTTAACAAATCCCAAAACAAAAATAATTAAAGCCAGATAAGGTATGATAACGCCGAAAAATACCTCACCCCCCGGAATTTTAACACCTACATAAGCCAGCAGAAATAGAACGACGACCGCTATGAGGGAATACATGTAACCAATATTCATTATATCATTACCTCACTCGATGGCCTCATGACGACGAGATAGAATTTATCCAAAATTATTTCGGGCTGTTTTGATAAAAAAGCTCGATGATGATTTTGCGAAAAATCTAATCTATTTATCGTTTGAAGCCTCCTTACATATATTAATATTATCTAAATCCGGCTTATCCGCCGGCGTTTCACGCACCAAACCCGCCCGCTCAAAAGCCCTGAAAGTCCTGTTTTTCATCTCATTGGCCTTGAGTTCATAAATCTTTTCCCGGCAATTCATGTAAAGGTTAAATGCAATCAGACCGAGTTCATCAATCTTAGACTCAAACAACAACAGCTCGCTAAAAAGCTGCGCTTGGAAACCCTCTTTTTTTATATTGTCTCTGATGACATCTTTTAAGAAAAAGATAAAACTTGTGGCTTGAGAAGGGGAAAAGTTCTGAATCGCTCTGATTCTGATGATCGGGTCAAGGACGGATAGAACGGCTTCATGATCCGTTTCCTTAAGGAGTTCGTTAAACAATACTTCCAACCCTTTGTAGAGGGTTCGACCCACAGGGTTGGCAAAAGGATCTTTCCGGCTTTTAAGGAATTTTGCCGTATCGGATGGATACGTCGCAATCGTCGCGGCAAACCACTTTTTTACAATGGCGGTTTTTCTCTGTGCCAGTAATGTATTCAGCCTCATATTCAGGACTGCTCCGAACTCCCAATTTTATCGCCGATCAGCAATCGAAATTGAAAAAGATCCATGATTTATTAATCGACGGTTCCAAGTGGAAATAACAATTAGAATCATTACATTTAAGTGAAGTCCTATAGACATTTTATATATTCATGTCAAGGATAAATGAAAAAAAGATGTCGAATGTAAAAACTCAAATTTTGCACCTATATTTTTATGTGATTTTTTGTGTTTTACACCATTATGATGATATTATTTAGACAGGACTCAGGCCCGCGCCTTCATCCTCTGGTGTTGCTGAAAAAATGGGAAACAGATGTTTTACGAGGTTTTTAAAGATTAGAGGGATTGATTTTTGATCAGTTTTTCTGCCATCAAAGCCAAAAGTGCAACTTTTTTTTGTGCATCGATGCACAGATTTTTGTGCATCAATGATTGGAGTATCGGTTTCTTAACAGGCCGCCGGTTCTATTTATCAGCAAAAAACGTCATTAAAGACCAAAACCGTTTGTTTTCGTCAACAGGGTATTACGATGAATGCCGAGTTTTTTGGCCGCTTTTGTTCTATTTCCATCTACGCTTTCCAGGACGTCAGAAATATATTTTTTCTCAAATATGCTTACGGCTTCTTTAAGGAGCTTGTCCTTAATTTTCTTTTTACCGATATTATAGGCCGCACTATTTTCGAGATGGATGATCGGACCTTTAGTAATGGTAAACAATCTTTCCACCAAATTCTTAAGCTCTCGAACATTTCCAGGCCAATCGTATTCGATTAACATTTTAATCGCTTTTTCAGCAAACGTTTTTGGTGGTTTACCGGCCTCAGTGGAGTTTAATTCCAAATAATGTTCCAGCAGCAAGGGAATATCATCCCTTCTCTCTCTCAAGGACGGAAGCCATATCGGAAAAACATTCAGCCGATAATAGAGGTCTTCACGAAATTCACCGTTTGAAATCAACTTTTTAATGTCTTTATTAGAAGCCGCAACAAACCTGACATCTATTCTGACAACCTTTGAACTGCCGAGTCTTTCAAATTCCCTTTCCTGG
>CAXMTB010000132.1:8606-8889 GCA_964195835.1 uncultured Nitrospinaceae bacterium
AAAAGTTTTGCCTGCATGCTGACATCAAGAAGATCGATGTCATCAAAAAAAACGGTCCCCGTATCGGCAAGCTCCAGCTTTCCGATAAGGGTACTGCTTGCCCCGGTAAAAGCGCCTTTGTTGTGTCCGAAAATTTTGCTCTCCATCAATGTTGCCGGTATGGCTGCACAATTTACAACCACAAACGGCTGATTCCTTCTATGGCTACGATTGTGTATGGCCCTGGCAACAAGTTCCTTTCCTGTTCCGCTTTCTCCTTGTATCAGTACGGTCCCGTCACTCT
>CAXMTB010000133.1:0-8786 GCA_964195835.1 uncultured Nitrospinaceae bacterium
ACCCGCTAATCCACCGATTGAAGAATAGAGGGATGTGCAGGGGGCTTCGAGATGATGAATGAAGAAAGAACTTCCAGTATAAGAAGAGAAACCAAGCAGAATAAAATTGATTTAAAAATAGCAACACTCTTAAATAAATTTGTGCTATCATTTTATTAAACTCAAATTTGAAACAAATAGCACAATCCTAAAATTGACTTTTTTGACAGTCTCGTAAGACAACTCAACTCTGAGAGTACGGACCTAAGTATAGAGGGACACAGAATGACACAGAAATCTTGAGATGCTCTGAAACAAGAGGAGATTATGCTTTCCAGGACTACCTTTTCCAAACTCACTACTCCTTTGATGTCGTTAAAGAATCTTTATGGGTGGTGTCTCTGTGTTTTCTTGATTTTTGGACTGCCGTTCCTATGCGTTGCGCAGGAGCTGGAGCCCCGGCGATGGAGCCACCTTCCGACAGGAAAGAACTTTGCCGGCGGAGCTTATGCTTACACCGAGGCGGACATATTTTTAGATCCCGTTCTCCGGATCGAGAATGTTGAAATGGAGATGCACACTTGGGCGCTTAAGTATATCCGTACCTTTGAGCTGTTTCAAAAATCCGCACGAATCGATTTTACTCAAGCATACCAAGAGGGGCGTTGGACCGGATTGCTCGATGGCGTTCCCACATCCATCAAACGAAGTGGTTTGTCAGACTCGGTCCTGCGATTCGCAATAAATCTGTATGGAGCACCGCCCTTAGAGGGTAAGGAATTCGCGGCTTACCGGGCTAAGGCCAATGTTGAGACCGTTTTCGGAACAGCGCTGGTGGTGCAACTTCCGACAGGTGATTACATGAATGATAAACTCATCAACCTCGGTACGAACCGATATATCTTTCGGCCTCAGCTCGGAGTGGTGCACAACCGGGGAAAGTGGTCGATGGAATTAACGGGTGAAGTTTATCTATACACGGACAACAATGATTTTTTCAATGGAAACAGGCTTGATCAGGATCCGTACTACACCATCCAAACTCATCTCGTTTATACCTTTCGCCCGGGGCTTTGGACAGCGGCGGGTGCCGGCTATGGCTATGGCGGGGAATCCACCGTAAGCGGAGAAAAGAAGAACGACCGTAGAGAAAACCTTGCCTGGGCGTTAAGTTTTGGTTTTCCGATCACTCGGCAGTTGGGTGTCAAAGTCATTTATCTGGCAACCCGTTCCCAGGAATCAATCGGTCAGGATACTGACAGTATCGGTGTGGGCTTCGCCATCTTTTGGTGATCTTGTAGATATAACTTGGGAAAGAAAGATTCTACGAAGCGGTGGCGTGGTCACCGATTATTTCCCGGATCTGGATGACGGGCCTTGGCTGTCGGATGTCGCCACCTGGAGAATGGCATGGCTATTTGCCGAATCCAGGCAATCCGACCCGCCTGAAATATGAAGCCGTTACTATGAGGACCATAAGATGATAAAGCTAAGGAAAAAAGAAAAACTTGATATCAAAGAAAAGTTGAAAATATTTGGCCCGGCGACGGTGATTGCGATTGTCGGATTTATGGTGGCATATCAATTTGTTACTCCTGCTCCTCCCCGGAACATTTCAATTGGCACCGGTTCTCCGAAAGGCGCCTATTTTGCCTTTGGTAAAAAATATAGTGAACTTTTTGCCAAAGAAAACATTGAGCTTGAAGTAAAAATAACCGCCGGTTCAGCAGAAAATCTCAAGCTCCTTGAAGCGGACTCGGACGGCGTGGATATCGCTTTTATTCAGGGCGGTATGGGCACATTGGCCAAAACCGATAAACTCGTTTCATTGGGCAGCCTCTATTTTGAACCCTTGTGGATTTTTCATCAAAACGACCTCACATTAAATCGACTTTCCGATCTAAAGGGTTTGCGCGTCGCTGTCGGTGAGGATGGGAGCGGCACCAAGGTTTTAACGAAGCAACTGCTTGGACTAAATGGAATCACTGCGAAAAACACTCGGCTTCTTTCATACGATTCTCAACAGACTGCCGAAAGGCTTTTAAACGGTGAGATAGATGTCGCCTTTTTTGTGACAACGCACCGTTCGTCGTATCTTTGGCGACTTTTAAAATCAAAATCAATAACACTCATGGGGCTCGAACGGTCCGAGGCGTATGCACTCCGTTACCATTACTTACATGTGCTGAAATTACCTGAAGGTGTGATCGATTTTCAAGACAACATCCCTTCTCGTGATCTCACCCTGGTGGCTCCGTCAACCCAGCTTGTGGCAAGATCGGATTTGCACCCGGCCTTGATCGAGCTGTTTCTTCAGACGGCCGAGAAAGTCCATAAGTCCGGTGGTGGATTCGAGAGGCGGGGAGAATTTCCCGCGCCGAAATATCTTGATTTTGAGTTGAGTCAGGAAGCAAAACGATTTTATCAATCCGGTCCTCTTTTTCTTCAACGTTATCTTCCTTTTTGGGTGGCAAATTTTCTTAACCGCATGAAAATCATGCTGCTGCCGCTAGTCGCGTTGTTGTATCCTCTTTTTAAACTCATGCCGTCCATTTATCGGTGGCGAATGCGATCAAGGATATACCGCTGGTATTCGGAATTGGAGAGCGTGGATTCTGAAATCAACAAAGAGGATTTGACTGCCAATCTTGATGAATATTTTTTAATGCTCGACAACCTGGAAAAGAAAGTGTCAAATATTTCTGTGCCGTCCGCATACTCTGAAGAACTATACTCTCTGCGGTTGCACATCGACATGTTGCGAAACAAGCTTTATAAAGCTCGCGAGAAAGAGAAACGAACCAAATAATTCAACTTCTTGTTTAATAGATAGCGACCGCCAGTCAAGAAAAACGAAGGCTTTAGATTGATTTCTGAAAACCAACTATGTCAGAGAATTTTGGCTGTAAATGTTCATCAAGGTTGTTAATTAAAAAGTGTGGATGATCAATTCTATTCCACGCTTTTTCTCATCAAAGAACACAAATTGATGTGACATTCGCCTCTGCGATACCCGCAATGAAAACCTCTTATCAATGGTCCGGATTTTTTTGAGATATCATAATATCATATCACCAAATGATGGCCATGACGAAAATGCTATAATTTCGTAGATATGTGTGCTAAAAAATTATTGTGATATCTACCCCCAAAGATTGAACTGTCAAGTAAAATCCCAACTCACCTCTATTCCTGTCAAATCAAGTATAGACCCAGACATCTAATTCTATATAGAGTTTAAATTAACATCTGGTCCACCCACACTCGTTATTAGAGCAGAGCAAACAGCCTTCGGTCCGGTGGACCGTTGCACCGCAGTCAGGACAGATCATTTTTTTTATGCCGGCTGCATCACTCCCGCTAAAGTGGGTGTCAGCATCCTCAATCCGTTTTGCAACCTCGCGATACACGTCCGAATAGGCGCTGGCCACTTCAAGTCCTTTTCCCATGCCGGCCGCGCAGCTGTTGACTTCCACATCCTTACCTGAAGAAATGGCCTTGGTGCACGCGGGACAGTGAATCGATTTCATGGAGCGGATGATTTTTTCAAGCGACACACCGGCCCTAAGACAGTAAGACAGAAGTATGCCCATTGCCTTGGTGTTGGCCGCACAGCCGCCGCCGACGGTTCTGATAAAAATTTCAACAACGCCGTCTTTGTCAAAATGAGGGTCCACATAGAGTTTGCCACAGGCGGTTTTCATTTTCAGGCTAGGTCCTGTGGTGGCCCTGGGCCGATGCTTGAGTTCTCCACGAGCCAAATCATCCGCTTTTCCGGCTTCAATCACTTCCTCTCGAATCGTCAAGGCCTGAACATCCCGGGAGCCGTCCCTGTAAAATGTGATCCCTTTACAGTCCATCTCCCATGCCTTGAAGAAGGCTTTGGAAATCTCGAATTTATCCGTATCATACGGGGCGTTGATTGTTTTTGACACACCGGAGTCCACACCGTTTGCCTGAAATGCAGCCTGAACCATAATGTTCTCCTCAATAGAGATATCTTTTGTGGCCACGAAAAATTCAGGCAATGATTCGGTCTTTTTCTTTTTATACCACTCCCCCACCACTGCAGGCACGATGTCAAGATTTTCACCTTCCAGACACGCCTTGGTATAATTGAATGCAAAATTCGGTTCACAACCGGATGAGCAGTTCGCGATCAAGGAGAGCGTACCTGTAGGGGCCACGGTGGTCAGGGTGCCGTTGCGTCGTTTTGGACCGGAAAGCGAATATTCTTCATAGGCAGGCGCCACACCTTTTTCTTTTCCCAGCGCAACGGAAGTCTCATTGGCCACGGTATAAATGTCGGTCATGATGTTTTTTGCCACGTCGATACATTCGCCGGATCCGTACCGGATATGAAGTTTGATGCACATATCCGCAAAACCCATGATCCCCAATCCGATCTGTCTGGTGGTTAAGGTCATTTTTTCGATTTCTTTAATGGGATAATTGTTCACAGAAATGACCGAATCAAGAAAACGTATTGCCGTCTTCACGGTTTGGCGCAGTTTCTTCCAGTCAATTTCTGCACCGCCTTCGACCCAATCCCCTCGAATCATCTGAGAAAGGTTGATGGATCCAAGGTTACATGAGCAATAGGGCAAAAGCGGCTGCTCCCCGCATGGATTTGTCGCCTCAATTTTACCCATGGAATTTAATGGATTATTTCTGTTAATGGTATCCAAAAACACGATACCCGGCTCTCCGTTTGCCCAAGCACCATCCACAATTTTTTCCCACAGCGCAGATGCGGAAATCGTTTTGTATACGTTTTTATCGAAAACCAGATCATAATCATCGTCATTTTTAACGGCGTTCATAAATGCATCCGTGATTCCCACCGACAAATTGAAATTTTTCAGCGTCCCCTCTATGGCCTTGGCAACCAAAAAGCTTTCGATATCCGGATGGTCCACCCGCAAAATCCCCATATTTGCGCCTTCTCGGGTTCCTCCCTGTTTGATAATATCACCGATGGTAAAATCGAATATTTCCATAAAGGAGAGGGGGCCGGAAGCGATGCCTCCGGTTGAATGGATGCGGTCGCCTTTGGGACGAATGTTTGAAAAACCCATTCCCGTACCGCCGCCGTATGCCTGAACATCCACGGCATCGGAAAGGGTTTTAAAGATGCTCCGACGACTGTCTTCCAAAGGGAGGACAAAACAGGCACTTCCGCAGCCTTCGTTCCTCCCAAAGTTTCGCAGAGTCGGGCTGTTGGGCAAAAAATCAAGATTCAGCATCATGTCTTTATATTTTTTTTCCCATTTTCCACGATCTTTTGACTGATGTTCATCCCCCGCCACTTTACGTGCCACCCGCCCACACAATTGTTCCCAGGTTTCACCCGGCGCAAAGTATCTTTTTTTTAATATTTTGAGGGCATTTTTTGAAACTTTCATTTTTTATCTCCAAAACGTTATGCCCTGCATGTCAAAAACCAAATTGACATACAAACCGTTTTGCCTCTGTTCAAGCAAAAGGCGGGCTATAGAAAGGGTATCGGTTTTCCGGTGTGATAGGCCAGAGCCTGGCATGTTGCAATCAACGGACCATCCTTTTCCGATACTTTGATATCAAAACTTGCTGTTTTTTTTGTTCGGCTCACCTGGCGGGCTTCGGCACGCAAACGCTTTCCCGCTTGGGGACTTGAGACATAATTAACATTCACGTTCAATGCAACAGCAATGGTGCCTTCTGTCTGACACGCCGCCTCAAAGGCTTCGTCAATCAGACCAAAAATAGCCCCGCCATGGGCCCGATCATAGATATTGTTCATGGCCGACGGGTCATAGATCATCTCCACTGCAGAATATCCGAGGTCCAATTCTACCAGTTCCATGTTCAACGCCTGTGCAAAGGGCTCTTTTTCCACTGCACGATAAATCGCTTGTCTCACCTTTGGGTCCATGAATTACCTCGCCAGATTTTTTAATTAGATTGAGCCCTCGGGGAGTTTTTCTTCTAAATCCTTTGATATTAGCCTCCGGCTCGTAGAGCCTACGCCTCGGAGAGCGGAATGGATGATCTTTTTTTAAAGCGGGTGCTGTTTGAGTGGCTTAGGGATCGTTAGAAAGAACAGGCGCATGCTGAAATCGCATCTTTAAAAGAAACTTCAGATTGTATGTCAAACCTATTGATTTTTCAAAGATGGGTTCCTGTTCTTTCTTTACGAGCCCTTGCCACGAGTTTTATCCGCCTCCGGCGTGATCACGCGTTTTAAAAAAAGATTGTCCATGGAGCGACTATTTAGAAAAACTCCCCGACTCCTCAATTAGATTATAATAACAAAAAGAGAATTGCAGGGCAAACAAATAAGGCAGAATCAATAATGATCCTGCCTTGTTTGCTTGATTGTGTTCAACAGAGCGCCGGTTGCGATGGAGCCGTCACCCGGTTTCATCGTTTCTTTTTTTTGGATTCATACATGTTTTTATCGGCTCTGTTTATAAAGTCCTCTACATTATCACCTTCTTTTGACATAGTAATACCGGCGCTTACCGTGACGTTGACATCTCCGACGCTGTGAGAAAAAAATCGTTTTTTGCCAAACAGGTCGTTAAAATCTAAAATTTTCTTTTGCGCAATGTCCATATCCAACTTTTCAATGACAGCGGCAAACTCGTCTCCGCCATATCGTGCGATAAAATCACCTTTTCGAAAGGCTTCCTTCAAGCACTGAGCCACTTTTTGTAAAATCTTATCACCCGCAACATGCCCCAGGGTATCGTTGATCCATTTAAAATTGTCTACATCGAAAAGGATCAAGGAAACGGTTTGTCCTTCCTCGTGGAACATCTTCAGCGCTTTATTGATTCGCAGGTCAAATGCATTACGGTTATAAAGGCCCGTGAGCCCATCTGTTGTGGCGACCGTCTGAAAGAAATCCACCTTTTTGGCCATGGCACGGGCATCTTTTTCCGTTTTTACGATTTTTTGTTTGAGTTTTTTGATATTTTCCTGAGCTTTTTGAGCCTTTTGCACCTCTTCTTTTTTTCTCAAAGCCAGCAGGTGTTTTATTTTTTTCAACTTTTCAACAACCGCACTTTTTATTTCATCGATGGTGGTATAAATATTGAACGAATCTGAGATGGAGCCGACTTCAATATTGACTTTCGTCTCGAACTTTTCAATCTCCTTGAGCGTGACATCCTGGCCGAATTCGCTCGTCAATGTCTTTTCCAGTTCCTTGACGTTGTCCAGCAGTGTAATAAACGTGTTGTTGATGTATCCGAAGTCTTCCGAGATTTTGCTTTTAAGTCCCCTGATATAACTTAAAAATGCGGTTGCCGGCCCTTCTATATCCATTTGAGCCGTCTCTTCTTGGCAGTTGATATCAATAGAATCGGCTTTGGCTTTCAACTCGCCGGTTGTCGGGTAAAAATCATCCACAAGAGCAACCACGATTCTTTTAATAATTCTGCATGACTTCAGCAGGCTGTCGTTTAATTCATCCAGCATATTCCGGTCATCAAAGGCTTGTTTTGTTTCTTGTGTAAAAATCTTACTTTTAAGTTTTTCGACCTGATTTTCTATTTTATCTATAGGGAGTTCCTGCTCTGAGGCAACCATCTTTTTTAGGGGATCATATTCTTCCATTAGCGCTTCATGCAGCGCCACGACCCTGCCCAGAGCATAAATGATGTTTGAAAGACACTTTTTTTCATCCTGCCAGCGCTGCTCCGTCAGCAGATATTCTTTCTTTAAACGCTCCAGTTCTGCTTCTTTCGTGTTATCCATGAATTGTTTCTCCCCGATCTGAAAGCCGCTACAGATAGCGATTTTATCAAAAGGATTATTTCTTCACAAGCTCCATTGCTTTTTGTACGACATGTTCCGAAGTGAATCCATATTTTTCCATCACAATCCCGCCCGGTGCCGAAGCACCAAAACCGTTTATACCGATGACAGCACCACTGGCTCCGACATATCGACACCATCCCATTGGAGAACCGGCCTCCACGGCCAAGCGCGTTTGGACATCCGGCAGGAGCACACGATCTTTGTATTTTTGAGATGTCTTTTCAAAAAGTTCCCAACTGGGCATACTCACAACTCGAGCGGCAACACCTTTTTCAAGTAGACGTGCCTTGGCTTCAAGAATGATATGAACCTCGGATCCTGTACCGATCAGTATAATGTCGGGTTTGCCGTCACAATCCGCCAGCACATAAGCCCCTTTTGTCAAACCGTCATTTATAGCGTTGGATTTCAATACCGGAAGCTTTTGGCGGCTTAGAATCAGCGCAATCGGGCCATCGGTGATTTTAAGGGCCTGTCGCCATGCCTGGGCTGTTTCAGACGCATCGGCCGGACGAATAACGGTTAGACCCGGAATCGCACGGAGACTGACCAGATGCTCCACAGGCTGGTGTGTGGGTCCGTCCTCACCCACTGCGATACTGTCGTGGGTAAAGACATAAATGACCGGTATATTCATAATGGCGGCAACACGCAATGACGGCCTTAAATAATCTGCAAAAACCAGGAATGTACCGCCATAAGGCCGCAGACCGTTGTGAAGAAACATGCCGGACATGATTCCCCCCATGGCGTGTTCCCGAACACCGAAACGGATATTGCGACCGTCATAGGCATCTTTTTGAAATTCATGGGATGTATTCAAAAAGGTTTTGTTTGAAGGGGCCAGATCAGCAGAACCGCCGATGAGTGTGGGAAGTCTCGAGGCAATGGCATTTAAGACTTTGCCGGATGCCGCCCGGGTGGCTATGGGACCGTCCGAAACTGAAAATTCGGGAATATCTTCATCCCATCCGGTGGTCAGAAACCCGCTCATGGCATCC
>CAXMTB010000134.1:0-8755 GCA_964195835.1 uncultured Nitrospinaceae bacterium
GATCTGTCGGTTTTCAAGAATCAGCGGGATATATTCAATGGTCAATACTCCGAAATAAGCGGAAAGACAAAAAGCCACCTCAGTCAACATGGAGTGAACATTGGCATGCCAGAAAATAAACCATCCTCTCAACGGCTGCCCGATGTCGATGGCTAAAATCAGCAGCGCTGAACTGTAGCAGATAAAACCGATTAGTACGGCAAAATTAATGACATTCTTCAGCGCATCCTTTCCAAAGATATATCGCAATAAACCGGTAAAAAATGCACCACCACCCACCGCAATGACTGCAAGGTCGGCCCAAATCCACAAAGCAAACCCGTAGTAGTCGTTCATATTGGTCTGGTTAAGGCCCTTGAACCAGCAGAGTAACATGGCATAAACGCCCCACATCAGTACAATGCCGACTGCACCGATGAACAGCAAAAATTGCCACAACGAGCAGCGCTTAACGCCTTTGGGTATTAATGCAGAATCCATATGTTACATACTCCTTGAATAGCAGTTTCAGTTTTTGTTAACTTTTAACCATGGTGCACAGGCTTTTTCACCTTTGCCTCATTTTTTAGATAATTATCACCGGCTTGTCGAACCCATTTTCGGCTTGAAAGATAGTAGACCTTGGGATTTGTTCCCAGTCGTTCCAACAGCCGGAATGCATGAGGATTCGTCGGACGTCCGCTATGTTTATGATCGGGTTTGACCATATTGTATACCGCATGGTTCGGATTATTCAGATCACCGAATGTCATGGCACCGGCAGGGCATGCCTGGGTGCACGCGGTTTGATATGCATTCTCTTCAATGTCACGCCTTCCCTCCATAAATGCCTTTTCCTTGGCCAACTGATAGCGGTGAAAACAAAAGCTGCACTTTTCAACCACACCACGCATTCGAGGAGAAACATTGGGACTGAGGTATTTTTCCATACCGTCCGGCCAAATCGGATCCCACCAGTTAAAATAGCGGGCATGATACGGGCACGAAGCCATACAATACCGGCATCCAAAACAGCGGGTATATATCTGACTGACAATCCCGGTTTCAGTGCTGTAATCCGTTGCAATGGCCGGGCATACGGATACACAGGGAGAATGCCCTTCATGTTGACCTGCACATTGCATACAAGGTCTTGGGAGATAGCATATATCTGTATTCGGGAAAGGCTTTCCGTTGGTCAGCCGATAAACGCGCATCCATGTGATACTCAGAAGTTTGTTCGATTCATCTTTCCTGAAAGGCACATTATTTTCAGACATGCAAGCCACCATACAACTGCCGCACCCGGTGCATTTATCCAGATCGATGACCATCCCAAATTTCTGGGCTTTGTTGTGTTTCATTAGGACCTCTTTGGATTGACGATGATCAATTGAATGATGAAGCAAAAAATCTTCAGCGTTCACTTCAGCGTTCAATGGTCAATCTTTAACAATCAATATATTTAGACTTTACTCAGTTTAGCCCTGATTCCCCACGCGGCATCCATGCCTGAGTCAGGGTCTTCCACCGTCCCGATAAGCGTATTAAAATTTATCCCCTTACCCGCCAGGTAGTCGTCATAGGCAGTATGTCCCAATCCTCTCGGCAAAGCGATAATGCCGGGCATGATGCCCTCGAAGAAATGAATCTTGACCTCTGCTTTTCCTTTCGGCGTAATTAACATGACCCGCTGGCCTTCATTCAGTCCGGCAGATCTTGCAGTTTTTGGGTTAATCTCAACAAAAACATGCTCACCTTTAAGAACAGTATCTTCAACTGTCTTGATGGCAAATGGCGGATCTCCGATATAACCGTTGGCCAGTCTGATGGTATCATAGGGGATGAGTACAAGGGGATAAAGCCTCTCGTCACCTTCAATACTGACCGGCTTAAATTGCGGCATCGAACCGGTATCCGGGTTGATAAACTCAAATTTACCGGAAACGGTATCAAACGACGATTCCAGGGTGGGACTCATCAACTTGGTGTCTGACCAAAATCCTTTTTCAACCAAGGTTTTCCATTTGTCATTTAGAGTCTCTTTTAGGCAGGAATAATAACTGTCCCAGGAAAAATTATTTGCGACACTTCCGCCCAACCCCTTTGCCATTTGAATGATGACATCACCAACATGTCTGGTATTAAATTGGGGCTTAACCACGGGCTTTGCGAGACCGATAACCGGTTGAATCAGACCGACCGGTGCCGGAACATCTTCATAGCGTTCGAGAAAAACGTGGTTCGGAAGAATAAGATCGGCATGTTGAGCGGTTTCATCCATATAAGAAGAAAAGCTGACCACAAACGGAATCTTGTCAAAGGCTTTTTCGGTACTCTTTGTATCAGGAAGTGTATATAGAGGATTTGCACCAGAGACAAAGAGTGCCTGGAGCGGGTACTGTTCTCCTGAATTGACGGCTTCTGGCAGACGGTTCATCAGATATCGGGAAAACAGATATTTTTTGCTTCCAGCCCCATCCAATCGTTCATGCTGCATACCGGCTGCAGCCCTGGAATCCATTTCAATTTCCGGCCAGCTAATGTAATCCGTATCAGAAACGGCCCAAACACCGCCCTTTTTATTGACATTGCCCACGAGTGCGTTCAAAGCGTGAACGGCCATGCATTCTTTAAGGCTGACGGGGGAGGATCCATCACCCCGGCCGCAAATGGCCAGAGGTCTTGAGGCATTGGCAAAACTCCGGGCCAGGACAACAATTGTTCCACTATCAATTCCGGTAATTGCTGCGACACTATCCGGACTGTAATTATCCATTACAAGCCGTTTCCACTCATCAAACCCTTTGGTGTAATTTAAAATAAAGCTCGTATCGTACAAATATTCTTTGATAATAACATGGGCAAGACCCATTACCAGGGCTGTCTCAGTTCCGGGATTAATAGGGATCCATTTACTTGATTTGGCAGCCGTATTGGACAGGCGCGGCTCAATTTGAATGACTTTCACATTGGCATTTTGCCAAGCGCTGTTGGCTCTGAACATTCGTACCGGTGATCCCCAGCCGTCGATGATACCGCTTCCAAGGCTTAAAATAAAATCGGCATTTTCAAAATCAAATCCGGGCAAGGCCTGAACACCCTGCATCATGTGCAATGTTAGCTCATAGGAATCACGGACAGATGGCATACGCATCAAATTGGGAGAACCATAGGCGGTCAGGAATCTTTCAAAGAGACGAGGTATGGTACCACGGTCCGAACCTGATACGAAACCGACAGTATGTGACTGACCTTTTGACCTTAGGTTGCCGAGCTTTTCAACGATTTCTGATACAGCTTCTTTCCAGGATATTTTTTCCCATCTCCCCTGACCTCTCTTCCCTGTCCTTTTTAAGGGACTCGTGATCCGTGTGGGACCATAAAGCAATTGAAGGCCGGAGAGGCCAATTAGACAAGCGCCGCCGTTATTTAAAGGGTGACCTTTCAGGCCCTCAATTTTAACAGCCCGTTCGTCTATTTTTCGAACCGTGATGCCACAACCACCGGAACAGAGGGTACAAACAGAATTGACGTAACTGGTTTCACCATCTTTCGGCACCGGCGTCCACGGCCACATCTGGGTCCATATCGAAGACTCATCCGTCAACTTCCATGGCAGCGGTGAAAGGGCTGTTCCTGCAGCCCCACCAATTACAAACGACAAGAAACCTCTTCTGCCAATCTTCATCTCTATTTTACCTCTTCAGATATCGTTAAAAACGTTGTCCGCATTCTTTTTTATAAAAAAGTTGAAAGATCAAATTTTCAAGCCAATCTCGCCAAATGAGCTTTGGCTATAAGGACTTAATTTTCGACCTAAAACACTCGATTATTTATGGCATACAAAACATGCATCTCTTTCCGTCTGAACACTGGTGCCTTTGCCGGAAATCGATGACCCTGGAGAAACCACTTCAATAATATGGTCAACGAATCTTTTTGTCGGTGTTTTAACACCTGTTTTTTCTATATTTGCATAATCTTTTTGATGGCAATCGGCACAATCGTCCATCTTCATCCGATCCCAGGTATTCTTTTTGAAACCAGCGATACTCTTTCCCCAAATATCTCGACTGTAACCTGTAATCCGATTCTCTTCATAAACCTTTAAACTTTCAGACTCGCCGATATGACCGTGACAGGTCACGCAGTCCATATTGGCAGCCTTGATATGGGCGGCATGGCTAAAGAATACGCAATCCGGCTGTTTTGAGTATATCAACCACGGGACTTCCCTTCCTTTGGAAACATATTCCTCAACAAATTTAATCTCATCCAGATCGATTCCTTGAATCTCTTCATGACATTCGATGCACTGTTCCAACTTCGGCGCCCCTGAAAATGTTCCGTCTTTACGAAAGAAATGGCAGCTTTCACACCCGTTTTCGACTTCGGCAACATGAAATGCATGGTTAAAGTCTATGGGTTGTTTTTTCTGAGAATATAATAGTTTCGGGAAAATGATCCACCCCACGATAAGACTGGCAAACAACCCTAAAATAAAAAACAGGATGATGGGCCCACCGGGTCCGTTATCCTGTTTTTCCATTTTTGTCTCCTTGGATTGTGCTGCATCCGCCCCACCGGCAGTATCCTCAGAAATCTCTTTCGCATGATCATCCAATGTACTCATAAAAACTCCGTCAAGCTGTAGTTGATGATTTCACGATGTAAGCTAAATCTTTAAAAAAATAAAATGAACTTCGGTTTTGTACCTACAGATCTCTTTTTTGTCAAGGGAAAATCACGCTGAATATGCTTCATTGTGCCAGAAACAAGAGATTCTATAAGCCTTTGTAAAAAAGGACTAAATGGAAGTAAACCCTGTATGCTGAAATGAGTACAATTACTCCAGCGGAATAGATAATCTTTTATAAAAAGCGGGTACTGTTGGAGTGGTTTAGGCATCCTTAGAAAGAACAGGCATATACCGAAATATTTAAACGGTAGAAATTAGATAAGATTACATATATTCGGCAATTGAAACCGTTCTGTCTCCGAGAATATTTACATAACTTCCTTGTTCATTATCGTACCAGCCGTAGATGACAGCCTGCGTAATCGGTATTCTGATAACGACATCTTTTAATGAACTCAAAAATTCTTTTTCCAATCTTGGCACTTTTTTTAGATCAATGATCTGTTCTGCAGTACGGGTGTGGGTCACATGTCCTTCGATAATCGCCGCCGCTCTGGGCATTCCAATGATATCCCCCGATACGTTCTGTTCATCGGTATAGTGGAGGTAGCCCTTGATGTCGTCAGCCGCGGCCTGTCGAAATATATCATTGAGCATTTCCCTGGAGATCGGTGCTCCGGAAAGCTCCTCTTGCAAATTCAACACCAGTATGATGAGAGAGCCTGTGGTGACGGGTACTCTTACTGATTCTGCAATAAATCCGATTTCTTCCATTTCCGGAATAACGAGCCTTAACGCATGGGCAGCGCCTGTAGAAGTTAGAATAATATTATTCATTATGCTTCTGTTCTTCCTAAGGTCCGTTGCTCCTGTTTTCGGAAGTCTGTCCAACACCTGCTGAGAGCCGGTTACTGCATGAATCGTAGCCATGGAAGCCGACAGAATTTTTTTGGAACCTAACGCATTTAAAAGAGGTTTTATCATATGCGCCAGGCAGGTTGTGGTGCAGGATGCATTGGAGATGATTTTATGACGTCTGGGATCGTATACATTATCATTGATACCCATTACTGTGGTGACTGAATCATCCGGCATGGCTTTGCCCTTATCCTTGATTTTAAATGGCGCCGAGACAATAACCTTCTCGGCACCGGCGTCAAGATGGCCCCGTACAGACCCTTGTGGATAATCAGGAGGAAGGGTCGGATCAAGAAATTTCCCGGTGGTATCGACAACCAGCTTCACACCATGGTTTTTCCAGTTCAATTCAGCCGGATTTCTGGACGACCTCAAGAAACAAACCTTGACGCCGTCAATGTTCATAGTCCCGGTTTTCTCATCCATATCACTGATCAAAGATTTCGCTGTTTGACCGTATAAAAATCCATGAAGTAAGCCATAGGTTGAATCCCGTTCTGTATAGTGCCCAATGTCTTCCAGGGATGTACCCACCGCTCGACCGATATTAACGATAATTTCACTAAAATATTTTCTTCCCACATGGTGCCAGAGGGTAAGCTTTCCAATTCTGCCAAATCCGTTGATACCAAGCTTCAATCCACTATGTTTTTCGGTTTCCATGCGAATTCCCTTTCCTTCTTGGATGGATCATTTTCAATTCTATTATTTAGTGTCCATCCATGAGTTCAAAATGAACACAATGGGTGTCCAATTCAGAAATGAGCAATTTTTGTTCTGATCAAGGCCGCACAAGGGTTTGCGGTGAGGCGTACGTCTGTACGCCGCAACCGGAAACCCGCGGAGAACGCCGAGCAGGACAAAAAGGGCCATTTATGGATGGACACTATTTAGGTTTCTTTAATCCTTATCAAATCTCGATAAACCGATCCTTCCCTGCCGTCAATACTTAAATAGTCTCCGGATTTAACCTCTACGTCGTCAAATCGACAGTACTTTTCCTTTTCGTTGCAGACAAAGTTAGCACATCCCACAATACAGGTTTTTTCCAGCCGGTAGGCCACAACAGCGGCATGAGACGTTACCCCGCCACGGGCCGTTAAAAGGCCGTCCGCTGCATAGATCTCCTTAATATCATCAGGAACAGTATCTCCCCTTACAAGAATTAAAGACGTTTCGGGCTCCCTGTTTTTCCATTGGTCGATCTCTTCCAGATCAAAAACGATCCGCCCGCTCATGGCTCCGCCGCTGACACCGACACCATGCCCCAGTAATTTATCTTTCGTAATATCATCAAGGTCAAACGTTAAAACTTTCTTCCGTTCACGTATGGTCATGTCCCGACTTTGCATCAGGTGCAGATCTTCAGCACGAGGGCTTTCAAAAGTAAACTCCATTTCCTGAGGACTCCATCCCCTTTCGTGGATCAATTCGTTCGCCAAACCTTTTAATGCCTTGTAAATCTCGGGAAAATGACTTTCAAGGGTGATGTCTGTTTCTCGCATTTCAATATCCTGCTGTATAATCGATATCGGCAACGTATTTACCAGGCCTGAAGCGACATCTTCACCCTGATTTCCGATGGTGAAATCACCCCACAGCCTCAGGCTGTCCTCTGACCATCTGGGATTATGCGTAAAGAAGACGCCGGTGCCAGATTGCTGGGAAATGTTTCCAAAAACCATTTCTTGTACAGTAGCGGCTGTCCCCCAGTCATTGGATATTCCCATAATCTTACGATATGTTCTCGCTTTGGGACCCTCCCAGGAAGCAAAGACCCTTTTAATCGTATAATAAAGCTGTTCAAAAGGGTCGTCGATAACCTCTGTCCCCGAATTGATGATCATACTTTTGTAAGTCATGGCCACTTTTCGCATCTGCAAACCGGTAAGTTCCCTTTTAAACTGGACACCGGCTTTTCGCTTCAATTCACTGATAATCGCATCAAAGTCATCCCTTTCCAGCCCTGAAGCCATGCCGTAACCTTGCAGAAACCGGCGATAGCTATCCCAGGCAAACCAGGCATTCCCGGTTTGTTTTTCAATGCCTGTTGCAATCTCCTCATTCATCCCGACATTCAGAAACGTATCCATCATTCCGGGTTGTGAAATGGCAGATCCGCTCCGCACCGAAAAGAGCAAGGGGTTTTCGGGATCACCAAAGTTTTTGGCGGTTATTTTTTCGATGTCGGATATCTGCTGCAAAATCTGTTCTTTGAAGTTTTGTTCTGCCGGAGGATAACCGTCTATGATCTCTCTACAGCGAAACGCCTCAGTTGTTATAATAAAACCGGGAGGTACCGACATTCCGAATTTTTTCAGTTTAACGAGATTCAATCCTTTACTCCCCAGATAAATAATTCCGGAAACCCTCTTGGGAATTTTATCCATAGACGTCATGGCCCGTTTTGGATCGTAAAGAAGCAGATGATGCAGTTTGTCCTTGGGGAGTTTATTCGACTGTTGAAAGAGGGTGTTCAGAATTCGGCTTAAGAACAGATCCAGTTGTTGGAGCCCCAATGAAAACGCGATGCGTTCCCGGAAAAAAACTTCAGAAACCCTGTGTTTCAGCTTTTCGCCATCGATGGTACCGCTCACCGGGAGGTATTTCGGGAGGATCTCCTCTACAGGTATCTGAGACAGAATATGACTCAGGTTTTCCCCATGAATGTTGTTAAAATAATCGTTGATGATGTTCCTTACAGCCAGGGCAAACCCCTTGAAGATGTCAAGATACTGTGTAAAAGTAAGTTGTCTGGCTTCAAGGGATTGGGCCAACATGTCCAGCTGGCGCTCGATTTCCACCGACGGGATTCCATCGAGTTTCAATGCTTTGTAAAACAGATTCAGCCGGCTGTAAATCTGGTAAAAAGTGGCTTTTGTAATGAGGGTTAAATCAATATTATCCACCAACTCCTCAAAAAGCACATTCACCAGAGATTTTATTCGAAATGCAAGCCCGAGGCAGTCAAATTTATTTTCGCGGTAACTGCCGTACATGGAAGGGATGTCTATGGTAATGTGCCGTTTCTTATAAATGTCCTCCTTGATTTCGTAGGTCTGTTCGGAAAGTATTATTTTTTTCAGCGCTTCCAGATAGTCGAGGAGTTTGTATATTTTTTTATTTAAATCGGGCTCTTTAAAGGCATCCCGCAGCCTGTTCAAATCCGGGAAGGCTTCGGCCTGGAGTTGGGCAATATGCTTGTCTATCTCAATA
>CAXMTB010000135.1:0-8719 GCA_964195835.1 uncultured Nitrospinaceae bacterium
TATACGGGATCATCCGGATATACAGCCTGCTTAGCAGCCCCGACATGTCCTATGCGGGAATTGTTGTCATAGCCGGCATGATCACTGGCATTCTCGGTGTGATTTACGCTTTGGGAAAGCAGGACATGAAGAAAATGCTGGCCTATTCCAGTGTGGAAAATATCGGCATCATCCTGATGGGACTTGGCATAGGTATGATTGGGGTGGCAAGCGATAGTGAGGCTATGGCCTTTTTTGGTTTTGGCGGCGCTTTTTTACATGTCTTTAACCATTCAATTTTCAAATCCCTTTTGTTCATGGGTGCCGGAGCTGTATTGCACAAGGCAAAAACTAAATCCATCAATCAGCTTGGCGGTCTGATGAAAAGAATGCCGACCACGGGAAAAACCTTCCTGGTCGGTTCAGTTGCCATTTCAGGACTGCCGCCATTTAATGGTTTCGTCGGTGAATTTCTCATTTACTTCGGCGCCTTTCAGGGAATAAAACTTCAGGGGTTTCCCTTTGTTTTAGCAATATTAACTATCATCTCCCTGGCTATTATCGGCGGGCTGGCCACAGCCTGCTTCACCAAGGTTGTGGGGTTGGCTTTTTTAGGCGAACCACGCACAGAAACAGCTGCCAATGCCAGCGAAGCCGGTTTCACCATGCAACTGGTTATGGTGCTTCTGGCTTCAGCCTGTCTGCTCATCGGTCTTTACCCTGCCCCATTTGTGCAGTTGGCCTTTAATGGCCTGCGCGATCTGCAAATGGTTGGCGCTGCAGATCCAACATACTTTCTGATCCTGATTCGCAATGTTTCACTTACGGCCGGTCTCTTTTTGGCAATCATAATCACCATTACGCTGCTGCGCAGAATGTTATATGTCCGCAAACAGGTGGACAGTGGGCCCACCTGGGGTTGTGGCTTTACCCGACCAACAGTCAGGATGCAGTACACCGGTACTTCGTATGCCATGTCAATGGTTGATTTTTATCGCCCGTTTGTTCCGGCAAAAACCGTTTATACAGGCATCAAGAAAATTTTCCCGGGCTTGACCACGTATGAGACTAAAATTGAGGATATTGCTGAAACGAGTATTCAGCAATATCTGATCAGGCCACTGTTTAATTTATTACAAAAACTGCACTGGATTCAGCACGGCAAGATCCAGCTTTATATTGCCTATATTATTTTGGCAATCGTCGTCCTGCTCCTGTTTATTTAGCAGCTTTTATTGAAGAGAATGAACAGCATTTTATAGAGGTATTTAATGGAATCGATAATATCATTTGGTATAGCACTGCTTGCGGCGCCACTCTTTCCGGGGATTATTCTCAAGGTGAAGGCTTTTTGGGCCGGCAAGAAAGGGCCGCCTCTGCTGATAAAATATTACACCTTTTTCAAGCTGCTGCGTAAGGGGTCGGTATACAGTACCAGTACCAGTTTTATTTTTAAAATGGGGCCGACCATATCCTTGAGCGCCGCCATTATGGCGTTACTCATCTTCCCGCTGGCCGGCACTGCACCAGTCATTTCCTTTAAAGGTGATGTGATCCTGCTTTTCTATATGCTGGGGTTGGGCCGTTTTTTTACCATTGCCGCCGCCCTCGACACCGCCTCTCCTTTTGAAGGTATGGGGGCAGCCAGGGAAGCCTATTTCTCAACCCTGGCTGAAGCAACGACCTTTATAGTTCTCGTTCTTTTTTACCGGATAAACGGCGCGTTAAGTTTTGCTGATTACTTCACCGGAGCAGAGCCCATAACCATTATGGGGCCAGCCGGTGCCGTACTTCTACTGGTCATTGTTTCCCTGTTCATCATCCTGCTGACGGAAAACTCCCGGGTGCCGGTTGATGATCCTGCCACCCATCTTGAGTTGACCATGATCCATGAGGTAATGATCCTTGATCACTCCGGCCCGGATCTGGCACTTATTGAACTGGGAGCCTTCTATAAACTTTTCTTTTATGCTGCCTTTATCGCCCAAATTCTCCATCCGCTGCAACTTGCCTCCCCCTGGTCCAATGGACTGCTGTTTTACGGCATCATGTCTTTAATCTATGTGGCGATCGGTATGACAGAGTCAATAATGGCACGTTACAGAATGCACCTGGTGCCCAAATTTATCCTGACTTCTTTTGCCCTGGTGTTTTTTGCCACCATTCTGACCATGGGGGTTGTTCAATGATCCAGTTAGCTGATGCAATCTTGGCGGTAGTTCTACTCTCCGTACTCCTGTCCTTAGCCTCTAATCGCTTGATAGCACTTGTGAAAATTATGGCACTGCAGGGTATCATGGTTTCTCTTGCCCCGTTGTTTGTTGAGCATCATCAGAATCTGGAAGGGGGTGGACTGTTGCTCTTTCAGGTAATGATTCTGATCAAAGGGTTGCTGATCCCCGGTCTTCTGTTTCTGGCCGTTAACAAAGTGTCCATCAGGCGTGAGATCGTACCGATTGTCGGTTATCATGCCTCGATTTTTGCCGGCCTGCTGCTGATTCTTGTTTCCGCTTTTATCACGGATAAACTGCGTCTCTCCATGCCTGGGAACCATCCCCTGCTGCTTATCGCTGCCTTCACGACCCTGGGGGCCGGCCTCTTTTTGATGATGACCCGACGTAAGGCCATCACTCAGGTTATCGGTTACCTGACGATGGAGAATGGTATTTACCTGATCGGTACGGCGTTGGCTAAGAAGACACATACTGTATATGTGGTTGAATTTGGCGTCCTCCTCGATCTTCTGGTGGCTGTCATGGTTATGGGAATTATTCTGCATAATATTAACAGTGCCTTTGACGATGTGGATACCGCACTGCTCGAACAATTAAAGGATTGATGATGGCGTCGCAAAAATTCCGATCTACTTCGTCGTCGCTGCAGCGAGAAATGCTCAACATACTGTCTGTATGTCTCCGCTTCCGCGCTGCAGCACTCCTCGGATATCGAAATTTATACTTAGCCATCTAAATCTGTACGATGTTTTGAAAGGATTGAGTCTATGTTAGAACTTGTTTTTATACTTCCCATATTAACTGGCATTATGGCCGCATTTCTCCCGGTGCAACTGGGTAGAGGGGTCCTGGTGGTTTCAGCACTTCTGCATCTGCAGATTACGGCGATGGGCTGGTTCGGCAAACTTAGCCCGTCTTTACCCTCGTATTTCAGCACCGCCCCTGAGGGTATGCTGGTACTGCTGGTCACGTCGTTTATCTTTTTGTTTATCAGCATTTACGCCGTCTCTTATATGAAAGAGGCTGAAATGGACAACGAGCCCATCTTCATCGCCTGCATGCTCTTTTTTCTTGCCACCATGAGTATGGTTGCCCTGGCAGATCATCTTATTGTGCTGTGGACCGCCATTGAGGCCACGACTCTGGTCAGTGCGCCGCTCATTTTCCTTAATCGTTCCAAGGCCGCCTTGGAAGCTACCTGGAAATATGTATTGATCTGTTCAGTGGGTATCGCCCTGGCCCTGCTCGGTTCTTTTTTTATCACTCTGTCAATGGATCTTGGCAATGTCGATGTGGAGCTGACCTTCTCTTCTCTAACTGCAGTAGCTGGCCAGCTTGATCATGTCTGGTTGAAGGCTGGTTTCATCTTTGTTCTCATCGGCTATGGCACCAAGATGGGCTTGGCGCCCATGCATACGTGGTTGCCGGACGCTCACAGTCAGGCACCGAGCCCGGCTTCTGCTCTCTTGTCCGGGGCGCTCTTAAATTGTGCCTTCTTAGGTGTTTACAAGGTGCATACTCTGATGTACGCAGCCGGCATGGGAGATTATTCGAGCAATGTACTGATAGTTTTTGGTCTGCTTTCCATGGTTATTGCCGGAATCTTTATTCTTAATCAGCCTGATTACAAACGAATGCTGGCCTATTCCAGTATTGAAAATATGGGAATTATCGCCTTCGGAGTCGGCATCGGTGGCCTGGCCACTTACGGGGCCATGCTCCATCTGATTCATCATTCGCTGATTAAGTCTTCCCTGTTTCTTTCGGCCGGAAATATCGTCCTGGGATACGGGACGAAACTGGTTAATAGAACCGGCAAGATGGCACGCCTGTTCCCGAAAACATTTGGCACTTTTTTCGCAGGATTTGTCGGCATCTCAGGCTTTCCGCCTTTTGGTATTTTTATAAGCGAACTGCTGATCATTATCGGTGCATTCCGCAGCGAACGCTATGTAAGTGTCAGTATTTTTATTTTCAGTCTTATCCTGATCTTTGCCGGGGCAGCACGTATCGTTATGCGGATGTCTTTTGCCTCAACTGACCAGAAAGTGCTGGTTGACGAAAAAACGATGCGGGTGGTGCCATCATTCGTTCTGCTGCTGACTTCGCTTGCCCTTTGTGTCTGGCTCCCGGATCAATTGTATCAAACAATTATTAACGCAATTTCTGTAATTGGAGGAACAGTCAATGGTTAACCTGGGAAACCTCCTGCAAATAAAAAATGGTGAAAAGATCAGCAGGGCAGATATCCCCCAGGTGTTCTTTGCAGATTTTTCAAAAACCCTGACTGATATTGCTGACAACGACGGATATATTGTCCAGTTTTTCGCCTATAAAGAGGGCGAGGCCAACAATCTGCTGGCTGTTGTCCGTCAGGACGAAAAATTATATGTGATCGGCTGTGAGGTTGACAAAACATTCCCGTCCCTGACTGCAAGCAATGAAAAATTTCACATGTTTGAACGTGAAATTGCTGAGCAGTATGGTATTAAGCCTGAAAATCACCCCTGGCTGAAACTGGTCAGATACCATGCAAATTATCAGGGAAATCCTGATGTCTTTGGCAATAATTATAAAGAAGATATCCCTGGCAATTACCCATATTTTAAAGTGGAAGGTGAAGATATCCACGAAGTGGCCGTTGGGCCGGTACATGCCGGAATTATTGAGCCCGGCCATTTTCGCTTTCAATGTATCGGCGAAATTGTTCTGCACCTGGAGATTCAGCTGGGCTACCAGCACCGTGGCGTTGAAAAAATGCTGCCGACGGTGGCCAAAAAACGTTTGCCGATCATTTGTGAGTCCATTGCCGGAGATACTGCCATTGGCCATAACCTCTGCCACTGCCAAGCCATTGAGTCCCTTGGCGACCTTCAGGTTGACGATGGGGCCCATATAGTCAGGACCATCGCTTTGGAGCTTGAGCGTATCGCCAACCATGTAGGTGATCTTGGCGCTTTAAGTGGTGACGTGGCCTTTAATCCCCCGGCAGCCTATTTTGGCAGACTCAGAGGTGAATTTCTAAATCTCCTTCAGGTGTTAAGCGGCAATCGTTTTGGTAAAGGGTTGGTAAGACCTGGCGGAGTTGCCTTTGTCATGGGCAGTGAGCAGCGGAAGCTCATCCTTGATAAGATAAACGAGACCCGACCGGAACTCGAACATGTATGTGATCTGCTCTTTTCGGCTCATACAGTCAGGGCCCGTTTTGAACATACCGGTACAGTTCCACAAGAAAGAGCCGAAGCACTTGGCCTGGTTGGTTATGCCGGCCGCGCCTCCGGAGTTGGTTATGATGCCAGGGTAACATTCCCCACTGAAAGTTATGGCGATCTGCCGGCCAATGTAAATAATATGACCAAGGGCGATGTCTGTAGCCGAGGTACGGTCAGACGTGAAGAGATCATGCATTCTCTTTCCCTGATAGAAACTCTGGTGCAGCGCCAGGAAGAGACCGAGCGGGTTTTCATGAAAGACTATGAGCTGGCACCTTCTTCCTTTGTCGTTACCATTAATGAAGGGTGGCGCGGTGAAGTCTCACATTGCATACTCACCGATGATAAAGGAAAGATTCAGCGCTATAAGGTCAAGGACCCGTCATTTCATAACTGGACAGGATTGGCAATGTCGCTGCGCGATGAAGAAATCTCAGACTTTCCGCTCTGTAACAAGAGCTTTAATCTCTCTTATTGTGGCTTTGATCTATAATTAAGTGACCACATGCACCGCATCTTTACCCGCTCGCTCCTGTCCGCATAGCAAACTATAGCGAACAGTCACGAGCGGTCAAATCTGCACCATCTGTGATCACTTAATAGTATGGGTTTGTATCGAGTGAACAAAAGTTAATTGCCGAAAAAAAACAGTAAAACTTTTTAAGGTTTTAATCATGCTTAAGATAATCAAGAACAGAATCGAACAGGGGTGCAAAACCTCTAAATACCCCAAAGAACCAATTTCATTATATAAACGATACCGGGGTATGCCGGAGATCAAGCAGGATTGTGATCCGGGCCTGATTAAACAATGCGCCGAAGCCTGCCCCCAGGATGCCATTGATCCTGTAGCTATCAAGATTGATCTTGGGCGATGTACATTCTGTGGTCAGTGCGAGATGCAGTCCGACGGCAATTTTGTTTCTTTCAGCCAGAATTTTGAAATGGGTGCTGCCAGCCGGGAAGATCTTGTGACTGACGGCTCACTTCCGGAACTTGCCAAACACGCCAAAAAACATTTTAAGAAATTATTCGGTCGCTCTCTGCAATTGCGGCAGGTTTCAGCCGCCGGCTGCAACGCCTGTGAAGCTGATACGAATGTATTAAATACCCCTTTCTTTGATCTTTCCAGATTTGGAATTGATTTTGTTGCGTCCCCGCGTCATGCTGATGGCATCCACGTCACCGGGCCCATTTCGAGAAATATGCACACAGCTCTCATCACCACATATGAAGCGGTTCCCGCCCCCAAGGTTGTGATTGCCAGCGGCAGTTGCTCCATCTCCGGCGGTCCTTTTCATGGCAGTGACGAGGTTTCTGGTGACTTGAATTCCATAATTCCGGTGGATCTGTATATCCCTGGTTGCCCTCCGCATCCTTTGACGACCCTGCACGCTTTGCTGAAATATTTTAAGTAGCCTGTGAGCTGTCCAAAGAATATTCCTTAACTGCATTTTCAGTAACGGCTAATGCACTTCCGCTCTATTATCCATGTACTAGAGCTTCTTTTGGTAGTGGCTGGCAGTTCAATGATCCTGCCGGCAATCTGTTCTGTCTATTACCATGAAACGGATCTGCTACCGATCACCTATTTTTCATTCTGAAAAAAATAAAGTGCTGCAAATAAAAAGATTACTTATGGCGACGCTATTACTTATGGGCTTTTGTTTTTAAGGGAGGATTTTGATAAGGTTATTTTATGGAGAATCATTGGTTATTTCCGTAAGGGGATAGACTATACCCCGAATTATCAAGTGCCGGGTCAGGCACCTACACAGGCAGATATAGCTATTATTTCAATAAGATATTAAAATTTGTCAGAAAGTCATGAATTAATCATTTAAAGGGAATATAATTATTCGCCATGTTTAGAAAAAAAGCGAAGTCAGAACAGGAAAATATTCTTATCCTCGGCCTTGGCGGCATGGGTTTTTATCTCGCCAAGCGGCTGCAGCATGAGGGATACTCGGTTACTGCCATAGAGCCGGACTCCAAACTCGTTAATTATGCCGACTCCAACCTGGATGCCCGGTTTATTACCGGGAGCGCCCTGAGTATCGGGCGCTGGAGGGAGGCAAATGCCGAGAAAATGGATTATCTCATCGCCGTGACCAACAAAGACGCGTTGAACATGATGGGCGCCCTGATCGCCGACCGTTTCGGGATACCACAGAAAATCTGCCGGGTGCGTCACCAGGAGTTTGGCAAGGAAGACTCTTTATTGACCGCCGAGGATCTAAAGATCAACCTGTTTATTCATCCCGAAGAGTTGGTCTCCAAGGAGATCGTCCGGCTGATCAAACGGACGGCTGGCAACGAGATCATCGATGTTGCCATGGGGCAGGTGCAGGTAATGGCCACCCGTATCGGTGACGATTCACCTTTTGCCAATAAAAATCTCATAGAAATCTCGAATATACATAATGAATTCCCGTTCCGGGTCGTAGCCATTGGCCGTGGAATCTCCACCATCATTCCGGGTGGCAAAACCATGATCCTGCCCCATGACCAGGTGCTTATTATGGCGGGCAAAGAGCACCTGCAGCAACTTATGACCCTGACGGGCGTCAACCTGCAGCGCCGCTACCGGGTAATGATCCTGGGTGGTGGTATGGTGGGCAGCCGGGTTGCCGAACTGCTTGGTAAAACAGTGCGGGTCAAACTGATCGAAAGGGATGAAGAGCGGGCTGAAAAGCTATCCGCCGAGCTGGAGGATACCGAGGTGCTTCTAGGCGACGGGTCGGACAAGGAGGTGCTGCTGGCGGCCGGGCTGCTTGATATGGATACCTTCATCGCCGCCACCGGCGAAAATGAGACCAATATTATGAGCTGCCTGATGGCCAAATACCTGATGAGCGAACAGGAGGAAAAAGAACAGGTAAAAACCCACCGGAAAACAATTTCTCTGGTCAACAAGGAGGACTACCAGGTCCTTGCCACTACCAGCGGCTCAGATATTGCCCTGAACAAGAAAATACTGGCCGGCAATGAAATCCTCACCTATATCCGGCGCAGTGAACTGCTGTCCGTGTCGCATCTGCACGGCTTTGATGCCGAGGTGATAGACCTGATCGCACCACCCGATTCACCCATTACCAATAAACCTTTGGCCCAGCTCCAATCTACCATTGCCGGAAAAATTATCATTGGCAGCGTATTTCGTGATGATAAATGGGAGGCAGCGGTGGGTGACACTCTGATCCAGGAGGGGGAGAGGGTTATTGTGATCTGCGCTTCCCAATACTTCAGGAATTTACGGGATTTGTTTTCCTTCTAAAAGCCTGAAGGTGAGCC
>CAXMTB010000136.1:0-8683 GCA_964195835.1 uncultured Nitrospinaceae bacterium
CTGGCAAAACGAATGGGGATAAAGGCCGGTGAAATGATAAAGAAATTAATGGACTTGGGTGTCATGGCAACGGTGAATCAAGCAATAGACTTTGATACCGCCGTTCTCGTTGCCGCAGAATTTGAATATGAACTTGAAAGAGCCTCCTTTGAAGAAAAGACGGTCTTAAAGGTACAAGAGGATGATCCGGACACACTCCTTTCAAGACCCCCGGTGGTGACCATAATGGGGCATGTCGATCATGGGAAAACATCACTTCTTGATGTGATAAGGAAAACCAAAGTTACGGAAAATGAAGCAGGGGGTATTACACAACACATTGGCGCCTATAATGTAACAACGAATAAAGGACAAATCATCTTTTTGGATACTCCGGGCCATGAAGCCTTTACCGAAATGCGTTCCCGTGGTGCTAAAATCACAGATTTGGTTATTCTGGTCGTTGCCGCTGATGACGGTGTTATGCCTCAAACCATCGAGGCGATAAACCACTCCAAGGCCGCAGAAGTTCCTATTATCGTAGCAATTAACAAAATAGACAAGCCGGATGCAGCCCCTGATCGCGTTCAGCGAGAGCTTGCCGATGTAGGAATTATGTCTGAAGACTGGGGTGGCGATACCATCTTTGTTCAGGTCTCTGCAAAAGAGAATCGAGGAATAGATGATTTGCTTGAAATGGTACTTTTGCAGGCTGAGTTGCTGGAACTTAAAGCCAATCCGGACAAACTAGCCGCAGGACACGTCATTGAGGCCAAGCTGGATTCGGGTAGAGGCCCTGTGGCAACGGTTCTGGTTAAAGAAGGAACCCTTAGAATTCACGATCCAGTGGTCTGTGGTGTACACTATGGTAAAGTACGTGCATTACTGAACGACAGGGGACAAAATGTAACATTTGCAGCTCCTTCAACCCCGGTGGAAATCATCGGTCTTTCCGGTGTGCCCAATGCAGGAGATGAAATGATTGCATTAGCGGACGAGAAGGATGCTAGACAGGTCAGCTCGCATCGAACTCAGAAACAGCGGTCAAAAGAACTTGCTAAAACCAGCAGGTTAAGCCTTGAAAAACTTTATGAAAAGTTGCAGGAAAATGAGGTTAAAGATCTGAACCTCATTATAAAAGCCGATGTGCACGGTTCCATCGAAGCCCTCACAGATGCTTTGACCAAGCTTTCCAATGAGGAGGTCAGGATCAGTGTCATCCATTCGGCAACGGGGGCATTGAATGAATCGGATATCTCTCTTGCTGCCGTATCGAATGCGATCATCTTAGGCTTTAATGTACGTCCCAGCTCTAAAATTCAAATGCTTGCCCATGAAGAAAGTGTCGATATACGTTTCTATAATATTATTTACAATGTGATCAAAGACGTCAAAAATGCTATCGTCGGTATGATGTCATCTACTTTTGAAGAACGGACTCTTGGCAGAGCTGAAGTGAGAGAAGTGTTTTTTGTCCCTAAAATCGGTGCCATAGCGGGCTGTTATGTAACCGAAGGTAAAATAGAACGGGGCCAGTTTGCACGCATCCTCAGAGATTGGGTTGTTACTTATGAGGGCAAGATTTCTTCTCTTCGTCATTTCAAAGACGATGTAAAAGAGGCCCAAAGCGGTTATGAATGCGGAATTGGCATCAAAAATTACAATGATGTCAAACTCGGCGATATCATTGAATGCTATTATGTTGAAGAAATCAAACCTGAAATTGAAGAATAGTCGATGTTAAAGACAGTGACGAGGAATGCAGCGCAACGCAGAAGTTGCACTTTTTACGAAGCCGTCAATTTTTAATTTGTAAACTTTGAACCTTTTGTGGCAATATATTTTAAGACCAATGCAAGCATTTTTGAGTCAAGTGAGAGCATCATGGTTACCGGCTTAGGAATTGTTACATTCAGGCTGCATGATTGTCATTCTTTAAAAGCCAAAAGAAAAATTGTCAAATCGATCATCGGCCAGATGCGCAACAATTTCAATGTCTCGGTTGCAGAAGTAGGATCAAACGATATATACCAACGCGCAATGATAGGATTTGCCTTGGTTGGAAATAATCGAGCTGTGATAAATTCCAAGATAGACAAAATTTTCAATCTGGTTGACGAGCTGAATCTGGCTGAAATCATAGGCAGCGAAATGGAGATTATCAATATATGAAACCGTTTGTACGATCTGACAGGGTCAGCGGTCAAATACAAAAAGTGTTGTCGGATATACTTCTTAAAAAAATTAAAGATCCCCGTCTTGAAGCTGCTACAATTACGAGCGTAAAGATGTCACGGGATTTAAAATTTGCACGAGTTTATTTTGTCACATCCGGTGGCAAAGAAAGTATGGAAGAGGCTATTGAAGGATTTAAGAGCGCGCTTGGATATGTAAAGCGAACACTCGCCGCCAAGTTGGGATTACGTTATATGCCGGAGCTTAGATTTTTTTACGACGACTCGTTTGATTACGGATCACACATGGATAAAATTATTAAGATTGTAAAATCAGAAGATGAATTCGATAATACAACAATTTAATAATAGTAACAAAATTTTAGTTGTTACTCATGCACACCCTGACGGCGATGCCATCGGATCTCTGATCGCTCTGGGGCTGTCTTTAGAGGCATTGAATAAAAAAATAACCTTATATTGTGAAAGTCCCATTCCGGCGGTATATCGCTTTCTTCCGGCAGTTCATCGTGTCGTGAAGAAGATTGGCGGTTTAAATTATGATATGGCCGTTATTCTGGATTGTGGCGACTTGAGCCGGGTTGGGAAGGCTGTCTCAACCGTGAAACAGATACCGGTAATTGTGAACATCGACCATCATATTACAAATACGCGTTTTGGTCATCTTCAACTGATAGACACATCCGCATGTGCCACCGCCGAAATCATATACCGGCTGATAAAACAGATGGGCCTTCCCTTTAATAAATCCATCGCCACTTCAATATATACCGGAATTTTAGCAGATACAGGTTCATTTCGCTTTTCAAATACCAACAAAGCAGCCTTTGCCATTTGTCAGGAAATGGTGGAACTTGGCGTCGATCCTCACAATATTGCCCAGCATGTATACGGCACATATTCTTTAAGTCGCATAAAACTTCTGAATCTTGCCCTTGACTCTATTGAACTCTCAAAAAACGGTAAACTGTCAATCATGACACTGACCAAAGAGATGTTTGATGAAACACATACACAATCCGAGGATGTTGACGGTCTTATTAATTACGCAAAACGTATTGAGGATGTTGAAGTCGCAGCGCTGATACAGGAGCAACATAACGGAAAAGAAAAATCAAAAACGCCGAACCGGTTTCATGTCAGTCTCCGTTCCGATGGGACGGTTGACGTTGCCGCCATCGCATCTTTGTTTGGTGGAGGCGGTCACTCCAGTGCTGCCGGATTTAGTATTGAATCGACACTTTCTAACATAAAATCAAGAATCTTTAGTCTGGCTGATAAAATATAACCCATAAAAGATTTTCCAATTTTGTTTACGATCAATTAGGGTATAACTTAAAATCTGAATCTTACATGCCAAATTTTGAAAGGCACGAATTAAGCGGGGTTATCGTTGTTGATAAACCCCCGGGCATAACCTCCGCCAAAGTGGTGGCCCGCGTTAAGAAATTGCTGAAAGCAAGAAAAGCAGGACACACCGGTACACTTGATCCCCTTGCAACAGGTGTACTTGTATGCTGTATCAATCGCGCGACAAAGCTTTCACGATTTTTTCTACACGGGGAAAAAAAATACGAGGCTGTTCTTCACCTTGGCGTTGAAACAGATACACAGGATTCAACCGGGACTGTTACGAACATATGTAACACTGTAGAATTTTCTAAGAATACGATACAATCGGCATTTAAAAGGTTTGAAGGAACGATAAAGCAGCTGCCGCCGGTTTACTCGGCCCTAAAACATAAGGGGATTCCCCTTTACAAACTTGCACGCAGCAAAAGACCTGTACAGAAGCCGGCGAGACCAGTTTCCATAATAACCCTTAAGATACTTGAGATTCATCTGCCGACAATACGTTTTGAGGTCTTTTGTACTGCCGGGACATATATTAGAACCCTTTGCGCAGACATTGGCGCATCCTTAGGATGCGGTGGTCATCTTAAAGAACTCAGGCGCATTGAAAGCAGTGGATTTACAGTTGCGGATGCTGTAACATTAGAAAAACTGGAAGAGCTAACTTTATCTAAAAAATCATCCGACCGAATCATCAGCATGTCAAATGCTTTAAATGGTATTCCAGAACATATTGCTGACAAAGTTTTGGTTAAAAAAATAATGCATGGCTATATAATAACAAAAAATGATTTTATGTTTGAAACAATAAACGCTTTTGAAGGTTTTATCAAAATCGTCGATACCGACAAGGATCTTGTGGCGGTACTAAAGTACACCAAAGACAAGAACAGGTATGACTATTGTTGTGTGTTCAACATGTGAATTCATCATAACGTATATTTTAATGAAAGGAGGCAAAAAAAATTGGTCTTGACATCAAACGACAAACAGAAATTGATTGAGCAGTTTAAAGTTCATGAAAATGATACCGGCTCTCCCGAAGTACAGGTTGGCCTTTTAACGCACCGTATTTCTTATTTAACCGAGCACTTAAAAATTCATAAAAAAGACCACCATTCAAGAAGAGGGCTTTTGATCCTAGTGGGCAGACGGCGCAGGCTTTTAAACTACGTTAAAAACAAAGATGTAAAACGATATCGCACAATCATCGAAACCTTAGGCCTTCGAAGATAGATGACACGTATGATATTCGGGCCTTGTTCGAAAACAAATAACACAGGCTCCAGATTGCCGGATGCCCGTATTGTTCGATCAAGTATAGCATAACATCAAAAACTTTACTTTCATTAGATCATAAGTTTTATCAATTTTGCCATCAGCAATTGAATGAACATCAATTTTAATGAAGAAATATACGATGCCTTTCAATTGGACCCATCGAACCCATGAGAAATCCGTGCGATACATTTTGATGTTTTTTATTTCGACGAGAAAAGACCTTCAAATTGGGGTACAAACACGGTTTTGAAGCTGCTTGGCTTTTAGGAGACAGATTAGGAGACAGATATGGAAACTTTAGTAAAAACAGAAATCAGAGGAAAAACTCTGAGTATCGAAAGCGGCAAACATGCCAAACAGGCTTCCGGTTCAGTTGTGGTTCGATATGGGGACACCATTGTACTTGTGGCTGCTGTATCATCTCATGACGTACGGCCGATTGATTTTTTGCCGCTTACCGTTGAGTATCAGGAAAAGGGTTATGCAGCGGGCCGAATACCCGGGAATTATTTCAGGCGTGAAATCGGCAGACCCAGCGAAAAGGAAACCCTGACAGCCCGAATTATCGATCGCCCCATTCGACCACTCTTTCCCAAAGGATATCGATTTGAAACTCAAGTTATTGCAACAGTGCTGTCCATGGACAAGGAAAACGACCCCGACACGCTTGCAATGATTGGGGCATCTGCTGCCCTTGAAATATCAGATATTCCATTTGAAGGGCCCATTGCATGTGTCCGTGTGGGACGAATAGACGGTCAATTTATAATCAATCCGACCATCGACGAATATGAAAATTCTGACATCAACATTATTGTCGCCGGATCAAAAACCGGTGTTGTGATGGTAGAAGGAGGCGGCAATATTGTCAGTGAATCGGATATGCTGGAAGCCATTTTTTTCGGCCATAAGTCCATGCAACCGATTATAGATTTGCAGCTGAAGCTTAAAGAAACCAACGGTGTACCAAAACGAATCTTCATACCGCCCCAAAGAAATGAGGCGCTTGCTGAAACCATTGAATCCAAAACATCTTCAAAGATATATGACGCCCTGTCGATACCCGAAAAAAATAACCGCACTGCCGCCTTTCGCAATTTGAAATCGGAGTTATTCGAAGAACTGGGAGAAGCCTATGCGGACCAAAAGGGCGAAGTAAACGGTATATTTAATGACACACTGAAAAAAATTAGCCGGGACATCATCCTCAAAGAAAGACGCCGTATCGACAACAGAAAATTTGATGAAATAAGGGCCATTACTTGCGATATTGACGTATTGCCCAGACCTCACGGCAGCGCCCTCTTTACACGGGGAGAAACCCAGGTGCTCGGCGTGATGACCCTTGGATCGGGTCAGGACGAGCAACGGGTGGAAACGTTGATTGGAGAAGAACAGAGACCCTTTATGCTCCATTACAATTTCCCACCCTATTCGGTCGGGGAAGTCAGACGTATGGGTGGACCGAGCCGAAGAGATATTGGCCATGGCGGACTGTCAACAAGAGCCATTGAGAAAGTTCTACCTTCTAAGGAAGAATTTGATTATACCATCCGGATTGTCTCGGAGGTTTTGGAATCCAACGGCTCTTCATCCATGGGCACCGTATGTTCGGGCATTCTGGCACTTATGGACGGCGGTGTTCCCATTAAAGCCCCGGTTTCAGGTATTGCTATGGGACTTGTAAAGGAAGGAGACGATGTCGTGATCCTTTCCGATATACTCGGGGATGAGGATCATACAGGCGACATGGACTTCAAAGTTGCCGGGACAAAGGACGGCATCACCGCTCTTCAGATGGATATCAAGATTCATGAACTTTCCAGGGATATCATGGAAAAGGCACTGGAGCAGGCCCGTGTCGGCCGGCTTTTTATCCTTGAAAAAATGATAGCGGCCATTAAGGAACCTCGCAAGCAAATCTCCCCTTATGCGCCCAAAATAATCACCATCAAGATTAATCCGGATAAAATCCGTGAAATCATCGGTCCCGGCGGTAAAGTCATCAGAGCGATTCAAGCTGAGACCAACACGAGAATCGAAATAGATGATTTGGGTATCGTCAAAATCGCTGCTGTCTCCAAAGAAGACGGTGATGCTGCTTTAAAGATGGTCAAAGAAATTATCATTGAACCTGAAGTCGGCAAAATTTACGAAGGAACTGTTGTAAAAATTATGGACTTCGGCGCCTTTGTCCAGATACTTCCCAACGTAGACGGTCTTGTGCATATTTCACAACTTGCCGCACACCGTGTAAATAAGGTGACGGATGTCGTTAAGGAGGGAGATCAGATTAAAGTCAAAGTCCTTGAAATTAGCAGAGATGGAAAAATCCGCCTGAGTTACAAAGATGCTTTGGAGGAAGAAGGATAAACAAAAAAAATGGATCATAGCGTAAACAAAACCATCCTTGCGAACGGTATCAAGGTTATCACCAGAAAAATGCCACATCTTCGTTCCGTATCCATGGGGGTATGGGTCAATGTCGGCGCCCGTGACGAATCTCTTTCGGAAAGCGGTCTCTCCCATTTTATTGAACACATGATCTTTAAAGGAACCAAAAAAAGAACGGCCTTTCAGATCGCCAAGGAATTCGATTCCATCGGCGGACATACAAACGCTTTTACAAGTACTGAAAATACATGCTACCATGCAAAAGTGATGGACACCCACCTGGACACCATGGTCGATATCCTATCGGATGTCTTCTTAAACTCCGTGTTCGATGATAAAGAAATCGAAAATGAACGTGCGGTGATTCTCCAGGAAATCGGAATGGCGGAAGACAACCCGGATGAATATATTCACATCCTTTCAGGAATGAATTTCTGGGGTAAAAATTCTCTGGGTCGCTCTGTTCTCGGGAGTCGTGAAAACATAAAAAGTTTTAATTCAGACGCCATTAAAAAGTTCTTCCATCGCTTCTATCAGCCTGAACGCATTGTTGTTTCAGCAGCAGGTAACCTGGAACATGACCACTTCATGGATATTGCCGGCCCGGTATTCGAATCGATTCAACCGGGCAATGATTTATCCGGGCGAATCACACCTGATGAACACTGCAAGGTGGACATTCACTACAAAGATTTAGAGCAGGTTCATATCTGTTTGGGAACCAAAGGAATGTCAATAACCGACCCGCGACGATACACATTTTCACTGATGAATACCATCCTGGGAGGCAACATGAGTTCAAGGCTGTTTCAGGAGGTCCGTGAAAAAAGAGGGCTTGCCTACTCGGTTTACTCCTATGCATCATCCTTTGTCGATACAGGGATGTTTGGCGCCTATGCAGGCGTATCTTCTGAGAATATGCAAAAATCCATACGACTCATTCTGAAAGAAATCTCCAAAATCGGAGAAATACGAGTCGATTCAAACGAACTGCGTTACGCCAAAGAATATACAAAAGGCAACCTCATGCTTGCCTCGGAAAGTAATGACAATCAGATGGTTCGAGTGGCACAAAATGAGACCCACTTCGGACGTTACATCCCCTTGGAAGAAATTATAAACAACATTGAAGCCGTCACCGAAGATGACATCCTCGGACTCGCTGAAAGCCTTTTTCAAAGTAATCGTTTTGCACTGACCCTACTAGGGCCTGTCACCGATAAACATGTATTTGATGATATTCTGCCTATGTAATTTAATATCTCGGAAATTCACAACATACTGTAAATAAAATAATTTATTGAGGCTTGGTTTTCCCGCTTCATATATGGGATAATGGAATGATAAAGTAGTGGAATATTGATTTATAGAGGAATTCTATTATTTATGATTTTTTGCTTCTCGGTCAAAACGGATTTTATCAAGATTCCACATACCCATTTTATCCAAAACCCATTACTCCATTATTCCATTATTCCAAC
>CAXMTB010000137.1:0-8632 GCA_964195835.1 uncultured Nitrospinaceae bacterium
AACTGATATGATTTCCTCCCTGTTCAAGCCCCTTTTTGGCCTTGCCAAGTGATGACTCGGCCTTTGCGAACCAGGTGGGAGCCAGAACATTGAGTTGGTTCTTATATGCGGCGGCCAGATCATTTTCCAAACGGTTAACATGATCGGTTGGATTCTCCGACTTGGCAACGGGTTTGACATCGGGACTGGTGCTTGCACAGGCACCGACAAATAATAATAACACTATAATTACAATTCTATAAAAGATTTTTTTCCCTATCACCATAGCGTTCTCCTTTCATATTTTGATACGTTTTCTAACCTAAGTAACTCATAAATAAATTTAATTCTGAATTATGCGGCAACCGCCTCCAAAAGGTGGTTCCGCAAGCCTGAAAACCGTTTTCAATAGCCTTGCCTTGATTTCGAACTGTTAAATGGATTGGAGTTGTCCAAAAATTCGCCTTTCCAACCCAAAGCCTATCGAAAACCCCATTTACAACTGAGATTTGAAAATATCTCTCCTGTCCGATATTTGCAAGAATTTTCATCGATATGCCACCTCAGTGCTTACAGACAAACACCGCCCTTAGATAAAATAGAAACTTATAAATCAAGTTTCGCACCCTCAATTTATAGCAACGCCAATACAGTGTAGCAGGCTGGGAAATTTTTATAAGGTAAAATCATATGAATGGGATGGGTAAACAGAAAAATGTCACATGAATCTATATTAGGCACAAAGAGGATGTAACATACAGACAACCATATGAGCTGCTATGGGTTGATTTTTGATAATGATTTCCTTGTTCCAATAACAATGACGATGTCTCCCTCAAACAGTGTGTCATCGGCTTTGGGTATATATCGATAATACGACTCGTCATGTTTTCGTATCGCTATGATTTGGCAATTCAGCCTATTGGTCAAATCGATCTCTCGAAGCGTTTTTTGTGCGAATTTTTCAATGGTAATTTCCCGAATAATCATTTCGGAATCAAAGGGCAGCCGTTGAATTATTCCTGGTATATCAATCCTGTCTGCCAGTTGATTTGCGGCGATATGCTCTGGAATGATGACGTCATCGGCGCCGACTTTACGTAACAGCTTGGCATGATCTTCGTTGATTGCTTTAACCCAAATATTTGGGACATTCAGTTCCTTCAGATACATCGTCGTCATCGCACTGGTGGAAATAGAATCGCCTACACTGACAAGAACATGGGTGATTTCGGAGAGCCCGATTTGCTCAAGCGCCTGTTTTTGAGAAACATTGGCCTCATACACCTGGGAAAAAATTTTCTGCGCTCTTTGAATATTTGCGGGATTAGAATCAATACCTATTACCTTATAGTTCAAATTTATAAGGGAAACACCAAATTTATACCCGAATTTACCGAGACCGATAACACAGATTTGCGGTTTGATAATCATATATTATTCTCCTCATTAGCCGATCATCACATTTTCTTCCGGAAGGTTATAATACTGAATCTCTTGAACACTCTGCAATGCGCTAATCAGTACAAAAGGGCCAAGGCGCCCAATGAACATCAAAAAGATTATAATCCATTTGCCGGCAGTTGAGAGCGTTGAAGTCAGACCTGTGCTTAAGCCCACTGTGCAGAAAGCCGAAACAGATTCAAAAAGGATTTCTAAAAATTGTCCTCTGACTTGATAATGCGGCTTAGCTCCACCTTCCGTGAAATCCAGTAAAAATACAGCCAGAAAAATTATTATAATAGCAATAACAAACAAAGCCATGGCCTTTTTTACGGTTGCTTCGTCTACAGCAAATTTTCCTATCACCGCCTGTTTCTTGCCTTTCAGTTGCGACCAAATTGCAGCTGCCAGAACTCGAAATGTCGTTACTTTTATACCCCCCGAGCAGGAGCCGGGTGCACCGCCAATAAACATCAGAAAAAGAAGAATGATTAAAGAAACATTTGTCATTTGGCCGATATTGAGCGTATTAAACCCTGCTGTTCGGGATGTCACGGATTGAAACAAGGAGGTTAGAATCGCGTGGTCCAACACCATCATTCTATTATATCCTACAAATTCAGCTAAATAAATGGCTATCCAGCCAATAATTATCAAGAAAAAGCTGGTTCGAAAAACAATCTTTGCATACCAGCTTACGCCCTTACTGTTCGGGGTTGGGCGCAGCTTTAAGCTTTGCATTACGAAATTCTTGAATTCAACAAATACCGAGAATCCGATCCCTCCTATGAAAATTAAAGCGATAAACACGAGGTTTATCCCCCACTCACCTTTCCACGCGATGAGACTGTTGGAAAACAAAGAAAAACCCGCATTACAAAAGGCGGAAACGGAATGAAAGATTGCTGAAAACGGCGTAAAGGCTTTGGGTGCCATCAGGTAGAGCAGGGCGGCACCGGCTGCTTCGATAATGAATGTCCAACTTACAATCTCGATGAGAAATTTTCCAAGGTTAAACCTGCCGTCATGTAATAGCATCTGTCCGACTGCAATTCGATCCGTGATCGTCGTTCTTCGTCTCCAAAGGTAAATTGAAAGGCTGGTAAAGGTCATAATACCCAGACCGCCAACTTGCATTAAGCACAATATAATGGTTTTTCCAAACACCGTGAAATATGAACCGGTATCAACAACGACCAATCCCGTCACGCAGGCTGCTGAAGTTGCTGTAAATATGGAATCTGTCCATGATAGTGAATCAACCTTACTTTTTTCAGAGATATGAAGAAGAATAGAACCGAATAAAATGATGAGTATAAAGAAGATAATGGGAAAAATAATCGGTGAGTTTAGAATCTTGAATATTTTCATGTATTCATGAACCTTAAACTTATAGATTTTTACATTTTCTTGGTTGAATAATAACTAAACCATATACACAAAATACAGCTGCTCACCGAAAACATGCTTTTGCAGCGGTATTATTTATCGTTCCCTTGCTTGACGCAAATATTAAACGTTTTTTTATAATTTCAAGATGTTCTTGCGGCCTGACTCCCATAACCGATGCGATTGTCCTTAAAACCGTCTTTTTAGTATAAGAACCGTCATTCTACACCCTTAATGCCCCTTAAAAATTATAACTTTATGTGTATTTTAAGTATATTATATCGGTCAGACCCCAGAGGACCCGGCTTATGTTCGGCCCTTTCATCTTTTGGCTGCCCAGTCTTTGGTGGTAAGGGAAACACTAAGGCCAATCTAAACTTTGTAGCGTGATGGCTACAACAAAGCACCCTTGAGGAGGTTCATTGCAGTTACACCGCCTTTGTTTTTAACATAATCAAGGATGATTGGTGTAAATTTGCTTACCATGTCACCGCTCAAACCCAGTTTTTCAAAAGAGCTTGTTAAACCTGCCATTCCTCCAAGTTTGTTGCTACCCATCATCGATGAAATACCTCCAAGAGTACTTGAACTCCCTTCCACTTTTGGTGCTGCACCTATCATCCGGTCAATACCGGGAACAGCTTTCGCAATACCGGAGAAGTCTTCAACGCTAAGCTTTTGTTTTGCCAATTGAAAGATCGATCCGGCCCCACCTTCAGCTTGGTCTTTAGTGACTCCAAGTTGACTGGAAAGGAGATCGACTAAACCCATGTCTCCAGCATAAATTGGCGTATACGTTGTCCAGAAAATCAAAAAGAATATTAAAAATATCTTATTTGCAAACTGTCTTCTAATCATTTCACACCTCCGCTATTTGTTATCTTTTCTTGCTTCACACAAAATGTCGCTGAGATATTGAGGGATTTGCCCGTTCTTAAATCAAATTTCATTCAGGACATCTTGGGCAATTCGTCAGCCTTGTGATATGGGAAGTAATTGTCCCAAATTTTATCGAGTTGCTGCATAGCGCCATTCAGGTCTTTTCTGCGAATGATATTTCTGTCCCGACTCACAAGATCCCAGCGCTCAAGCTTGCGCAAAGCATCCTCGATTTCAAAATTAATTCTGCAGTTATGTTTGTTTTCAAACCAGCGTTCCACGGTTTCATCGAGCTCGGTTATTGTAAGATCTCTATCTTCTACCAAAAGAAAGTAATATGCCAAGATCGCTTCTTTGAACTCCTCTTCTTCGGCCGTGTCGATGAGATGGTGAAACACCCCCGTGTTGTTGTCAAGATTCTTAAAGTAAAGATTGTCAGAAAGAGCTTTCATAAACTTAATTTTACGGTTTTTGAATTTGTTGATCTGTTTGAACAAAAAGCCACCCAGCGTCGCCAGACCTAAGGCTAAGGCAATAAGGTGCTGCTGTTCGATCGTTACCTCCTTTTTGGTAAACCCGATCCAGAAAGAAATAACCGAGGCAATCAAAAGAATGGAAGCCCCAAGCTTGGTTGCAGTCAATACAATGCCGCTCACTGCAGCTGGAATAGCAATAATGAGTTTGTCGACGGTTTTCATGCGGACCTCGCTGTTGGGAAAAAGCATCTCAAGATCCGCCTTGGGAACATTTTGAAAGAGTTTGATGATGGTCGAACCTGGCGTGAAGTAAAGATTTTTTTGCCTTTTGGCTTTAAAGTAATCCTCTTCTTTAAATTTGATATATATCGCAACCCTTTCATAATTCGTAAATGTGATCGGCTCTTTCTTTAGCCCGAAAAATTTTACCAGGGTTTCTTCCTTTGTGCTTTCGCCGCGCTGATAAAATATAACTTCCTCAAAATCATTGAGGTCAACACGAAGACGGATCTTAAAGAGAGACTCTTCTTTCAGAGCTTCTTCAAGATCCGTCTCAGTTACCTTTTGGAAGTTGGCGGCATTAAGGATCACCGCCAATCCCTCAACAAGTTTTTTTTGCAGCGCCTTTTTTTCCTGCTCTGAGTAATCGTAGTTCAACCGAGTATCTGCATCGGGGTTAAATGGTGAATAGCAGTCTTTGAGCATTTCCACTTGGTGGTGGAACTCAAAATGAATCAAGCTGTCTAAAATATGGCAAAGCTGTCTAAATAAATTCTGATCATGTTTCGAAAGCCGTGAATCGTTGATACACATTTCGATAATATCCGCTTTCCTGAAAGGTATAAAACGATTTCGATTTTGATTCTCTGGCATTGTGTTTCCTTGTTTCGGCTACCGGAAAATAGATAGTCTATTTCACCTCAGTTCCCTCTCCTTGGAGAGAGGATTAGGGTGCCATTAATCTTTCCGGGATGTCTACAACTCGGAAGTACAAAACGGACAACGTGATGCACTGATTGATATGGTCGAGAAACATTTGGGACATTCTTTAGTCGTCGGTTCCTCCGGAGGTGCTTCCTCTTCTCTTTTGAGCTTATTAATACCGCGAATAAGCATAAAAACTGCAAAAGCAACGATTAAAAAGCTGATTACCGTGTTAAAAAACATGCCGTAATTGATTGTGACAGCACCGGCCTTCTGAGCTTCAGCTACAGTGGCAAATATTCCGGCAACTGCCCCCTGTTTGATAACGAGGAAAAGGTTCGAAAAATCGACGTTGCCAAGTAGCAAACCGATCGGCGGCATAATAACATCATCGACAAGTGATTTTACTATGGTACCAAAAGCAGCACCAATTATGATTCCAACAGCCATGTCAACGACATTCCCCTTCATTGCAAATTCTTTAAATTCTTTAAACATTTTTCTCCTCCTTTCGTGTTGATTGTTTGCCCACCAAGTTTGATTTTTAAACTTCGAATGGTTTCGTAAGTTTAACAACTGAAACGGTAGACCGCAACAACCATGCCAACACAGTACCATTTAATAACTGATTGTTATTTATAAGAAACATCACCAAACGAATGAAGCCAATGTGTCGCAATTGTGATTTATGAGACACTTCAGTATCATTCAACAATATTTAATCTGAGTATTTAGAATACCAAACTCCTTTTGTTCTTTGTTTAGAAAAATGTTTAGGATGCTAAGGATCATCTTTAATTGTTCTTCAGAGTGGAAATTTATTAAGTAAGGTATTGGTTATATGTATTATACTGAAAAACAAAAACCTTTGCCTATAGCATGCATAATTCTTGAATGGTGAAGGCATGCACACTTCTTAAAAAGTGTTCAGTAGTCATAATGAACTACCCCACAGCAGAGCTGCGGGGAATTCTTTTAATTAAATATAACCGTAGATAAGATCAGGAAAGTAGCAGTCCAGGCAGAAATCAGCTCCAGCAATGGCTATAACTGTAAATACAGAGAGTTATAATCTTAAATGGAACAGTTTATTATCGAGAATTTGCTATAGCTATTTGTTTTTTATAATTGTGACAAAAAAAAATGTCAAGCCTATATGATGTGTTCCGGCACGTACATGATAGATTGCGACGGGAAACTCAATTATCCATTGTCGTGCCATTATATGTTGAATATATCAGCTTTTGATCATTGCCAATGACATTTCACAAATCAGGGTTTGGCCCCACTCACTATTTGAGTTGCTGCTTCATTTCCCGGGCAGCCATGGCATAACCTCCATCGGCCCCATCCAGAAAGTGGACGTGATCCTTGTCATAGTTAGTGACGATACAAGTAATCAATGCCGAGGGTGCCTCATGAATACCGAAGACGATTTTCCCCTTATCCCGATAGTCTTCCAGAATTGATCGCAATTGTTGACGTTGTACCTTCGTCCCCGATATCACCATACGCAGCAACTCGTCGAATTTTCGATAGTCTGTGTTGACGATAAGGTTCTGCTTGTACTCACCCCAGTTGGTAGTATCATTCTGAACAGCATGGGTCATGAACCAGATACCGACCAATCTCAGGACCTGGAGCTTGAGCAAATACTTCAGGCGCTTCCAGCTAGATTGGAACGCAGTTCGGATTCCCGCTTCGACAGAAAGGAGACGGGATGAACGTGTCAAAGACAGCTTTTCTTCACTCAATGGATGATACTGTGACTCTTCCCCATAGATTCTTCCGACCTGTTCAAGCACCTGCGCGTAGATGCGATCCTCTTGCTCGGCGTTGTCATCAAGGGCTTGGACAAGTATGGCTATGTTTTCTTCATGAGGACTGGGGATCTCGTTCCAGCGGCACTCGAAGCCTTCAAATATCTTGCTATCTGCCCTCAATCCCTCCCTGATCAGGTAGGGATTGCCAGGATCAGGATCCTTAATCAGCTTCTCTGCACAACCAAGCCCGTCTCCCAAGAACATCGCTTGTTGATAGTAGAGATGTGGCTGGTGCTTCCCAAGCAAGACATCGTAACCTTGTCCCCTGATCTCGGTTATGTGCACGATCCCAACCCGCAATTCCAAGTCGAATTGCTCCAGGGACATTTTCTTCGACGCAACCAGTGCAGGTTTCACGATATCCAGTACCGATAAAGGGAAGCAGGCAGTAGCCCCATCACCGCCGAAAACATAGGGCACTTTCAAAGGCTTAACTGCGTTGATCAGGGCAACGATTGAAGCAACACCAACACCATTGACCTGCTTGTACCGACCCTGTTCGATGGCTTTTGTCGAGCCCCGGACATCCGTAATGACCACGCACCAGTCTTCTGGCAATGGTTGGTACCATTTGGCATTGGGAAACTCCGAGAAGTCAGAAAAGCCCGCTATCAGCTCATAGAAATGATTCGTTTTAGATAGCATTAATGTTGTGATCGTCTAGCTTCTACACATTCATATTGAGAAAACAATGCTTCGCTGTTGGGATACGAAGCCGGTTTTTGCTACACGCAAATAAAAGTTGCTTCATCATAAACTTTTCAGAAACTTTTCTGCTTCTGATTCCAAATCATAAACATCCGCCATGATTGAAATAAAATTGTCTGGAGACAATTCAAGGATATTCTCAGCTACTTCTTTTATCCTGTTTTTACAGGATTCGTTTAATCCACCTGCGGACAACGTTGCAAGAAGATTTCCTAAGGCAATTACTTTCTGAAAATCTGATCCTTGCTTAGATATATGGGATAGATTATGATATCCACATGCATCCTCGACTTTGCTAGGCAGCCTCCAATGATGACATAGCAGAGAACCTAAGTAGGAGCTAGCAGGTAGTTTATAATGTTCTTCAGCTTCCGAGAACAAACAACCATTTTGTTCACAATACCGTTTGAGCTCCTTGTAATGCTCAGGGAAGAATTTAATATATACCAACTTACCAATATCATGGAGTATGGATGCTGCCCATAGCTCTTCAGGATCTAAGTAACTCCAAAATTTCTTAGCCAAATACTTCGTGATTAGAGCTGTAAAGAAAGAGTGGTACCAATAGTTATTAAGCTCTTTCTTTTCTTTGATTCCCATTGCATTAACAACACCGACAGAAATCACAATCCGTTGTATTACACTAAGTCCTAAGTATGCAACAGCATACTTCACGTTTGAAGTAGTCTTAGGAAGTGAGTAATATGCGCTGTTAATAACCGTTAATACTTGGGCAACTAGCGCTGGATCTCCGGACATGATCTTTGCTACCATTGCACTGTCTGTTCCTTCGTCTTGCATCATTCCCTGAATACGTATCACTGCTTCAGGCAGTGCAGGTAGGCTGCAATGCTCGCGAAGAAATGTTTTTGGGTCGATCTCTATTGGTTTTAACATGCTTCCTCCTTTTCAATGCCTTGTATATCTAATGTCCTCGGGCATTACGCCTTATTGAAAACAAGATGCCATTTATAATTTATTGTTCCTGCTACCCGCAGGTTTGTTATCCCA